>JAFLRN010000041.1 GCA_022511385.1 Acetatifactor sp. | reverse complement strand
AAGGATATGGCGAAGTTTGCGGATCAGATTAATTCGGTTTGTGATAAGTGGCAGTAGTGCTCGACTGAGTGACAGGTGAAGCTGCGGGAAGCGGTATTCAACTGAGTGACGGGTGAGGCTGTGGGAAGTGGTATTCAACTGAGTGACGGACAGAGACGTGGGGCATTTCATCCGGGGTTCATTTTCTGGCAGCTCCGACGAGCCTTAATGCGCGGCTGATGAGCCCATAAGCGGGGGCTCATCAGCCAAAGTCTCGTCTCCGCAGAAAATGAAGGTTCCCCAGATAAAACGCCCCACGTCTCTGTCCTGTATTTCCGCATATTTAGGGCGCAGCTGCCTAGATGCTTCGCGCATCTGCAATGCACTTAATATCTTAATATGAGGAAGAAACAGGGATGTGGCGGCTGCGTTTCCAACCCGGACTGTAAAGGGACGCCGGTACTTAGCGAGGTACTTTCGAGCTTAGTACCGCTGCGTTCCGTCTCAAGCGGAAGCGTGTCCGGGGTGGAAATGCAGCCGCCACGGCCCGTCACTCGCAGGTATCCCCTAATAATGCCATTGCAAGTATATGGACATATATAGATAATGGTATAAACGATCGAATTAATAAAAGCATAACCGTGTTTTGGTAATGATAAAACCTATATGTGATTTTCCAATTAATTAAATTAGGTAAAAAATAAGAAATATAAGAAATATAAGAAATAAAGAAAAGAGGACCCTTACCTATGAACATAATCGTAGCAGCCGATTCCAACTGGGCCATCGGCAACAAGGACAAGCTCCTGATCAGCATCCCTAACGATCACAAGCATTTCCGCGAAGAAACTACCGGCAAGGTTGTGGTCCTTGGCCGCAAGACCCTGCAGACATTCCCCCAGGGGCTTCCCCTGAAAAACCGCACCAACATCATTCTGTCCAGGAATCCTGACTATACTGTGAAGGACGCAACAGTGGTACATTCTCTGGAGGAATTGCTGGAGGAGTTGAAGAAATATAACACGGAGGATGTGTATGTCATCGGTGGCGAGAGCGTTTACCGTCTGCTTCTCCCTTACTGTGATACTGCTCATGTGACCAAAATTGACCATGCATATCAGGCGGACACTTACTTTCCTGATCTGGACCAGGATCCGGACTGGGAGATTACCGCTGACAGTGACGAGTTGACCTATTTTGACATTCCTTACCAGTTTATTCAATATCAAAGAAAGAAACAGTGATGGAATCAGTATAGAAAACACCTTAAGACATGCCTATTGACTTTTATCCTAAAAAGTACAATAATTATTGCAAATACATCCTATAGGAAAGAAGGTAATATCCATGGAAAAGAAAAATATTGATTGGAGCAACCTAGGATTTGGTTATGTAAAGACGGACTTTCGCTACGTCTCCAATTTTAAAGGCGGCGCCTGGGATGAGGGCGTGCTGACGGAGGACCCCAATATCGTCCTGAATGAGTGTGCCGGTGTGCTGCAGTATGCTCAGACTATTTTTGAAGGACTGAAGGCATATACCACTGACGACGGACACATTGTTACCTTCCGCCCTGACTTGAATGCAGAGCGTATGGAGGCAAGTGCAGCGAGACTGGAGATGCCCGTATTCCCCAAGGAGCGCTTTATCGATGCTGTGACAAAGACAGTAGCTGCAAACGCGGCTTATGTGCCCCCCTACGGCAGCGGGGCGACTCTGTATATTCGTCCCTATATGTTTGGCAGTAATCCCGTTATCGGCGTAAAGCCGGCTGACGAGTATCAGTTCCGCATTTTCTGTACGCCTGTTGGGCCATATTTTAAGGGCGGCGTAAAGCCCCTGACCATCCGCGTCAGCGATTTCGACAGGGCTGCTCCTCACGGCACAGGAAATATTAAGGCAGGTCTGAACTATGCCATGAGCCTGCATGCGATCGTGACTGCCCATGAGGAGGGTTATGACGAGAATATGTACCTGGATCCCGGCACCCGCACCAAGGTGGAGGAGACCGGTGGCGCAAACTTCCTGTTTGTGACAAAGGATAACAAGGTGGTGACTCCGAAGTCCGACAGCATCCTGCCCTCCATCACCCGCCGCTCCCTGGTTCATGTGGCGAAGGAATATCTGGGTCTCGAGGTGGAGGAACGCGAGGTATACCTGGATGAAGTGAAGGACTTCGCGGAATGCGGTCTTTGCGGTACCGCAGCGGTTATTTCTCCTGTGGGAAAGATTGTGGATCACGGAAAAGAAATCTGTCTGCCCAGCGGCATGACGGAGATGGGGCCTGTCACTAAGAAGCTTTACGATACACTGACAGGTATCCAGATGGGACGCATTGAGGCTCCCAAGGGCTGGATTCATGTGATTGAATAATTATACGATTTAAAATAAAAAGATTCCCGGGGTTTGAGACGGCATATTGCGCTGTCACGAAGCCCCGGGTTTTATACTATGTCTGCTTACTTGATTGTCAGGGGCTTGTTCCGTATGTAAGAGCTTTATTTCGGGGTGCCCCGAAGTTTATCCAGAAGTCCAATCTGAATCATTGGCTTGACAGTATTATAATCGATGTCATCACCATAACAGAAGCAGCGTAAAAAGATGCAAAATCCTTGACAATTCAATAGACTTTACACCTTTTTACATGGTATGTATTCTGTTTTAGCATTAAGCTATATTATTTTTGATTTCTGCAACCTCTTTTTCGAGGTGATCGAGTCTTGATCTGAAACTTGTCATTTGCACTTCATACATTAATGTTTTATCAGCTACCTTTATAGATTGATTCAGTTTATCGATTAACGTAATGTGATTTTCGGCAAGTAACTGAATATTTCTGTTTGTTTCATTTTCAAGAGTTAATTCAATGTTAGTAATCCGCATATTTAAATCTTGCACATCAGTTTTTAAATCTTGCACATCACCTTTCAAATCGTGTATATCATTCTTTAACGGTTGTATCAAATCAGCGATAGCCAATAAATCTTCTTTTGTCAATGCCATAATGTCACGCCCCTTTCAAGGATGATTTTTATGATTATTGTAAGTATACCATATTCGGCGTGTAAAGTCTATTGAATTGTCAAGGAGCAGAACATAGCAAGGCTACGGGATGTGGTTGATGACATCAAATAAAAAATATTAGGCAAAGCATTTGGTGAACCACCAAAGATTCAAAGGAAAACTCAAAATCATACTAAAAGATGAAATGATAATATCATGGAAATAGAAAAAAGTAAAGATAAAAATGAAAAAGTTTTTTTGACATATTTTCTGTAGGTTATTTCATTTCGCTTATTGAACATAAATCTAAAGTGGATTACAATGTAGTCATGCAGGAATTTCTTTTCATAGCATATATATGGGCAGACTATGAAAAGCAAATGGAGAAGCACCTCAGTAATTCCGTTGACAGGATAAGTGTGGAAAGGGAACAGGGCATGAGTGGCATTCAAAAGGAAAGCCGAATAAGAAGAATATGCGGATTAGTGCTTATGCTGATACTATGTCTGACATTTTTTACCGCATGCAGCAGTGCCAGGGTGATATTCACTACGGGCTATGGGGAGGATGAAGTATTCCGAATCGACAGCGTCATCTGCACTTTGCCGGAGTTTATGGTCTATCTGACCAATACCCAGAATCAGTATGAGGACGTATACGGCCCGGAGATCTGGAATATATCGCTGGACGGGGTCACCCTGGAAGAGAACGTGAAAGACATGGTGCTGGCGAAGATCGCACAGATCAAGACCATGTATCTGTTGGCCCAGAGTAAGGATGTGGAGCTGACCGAGATAGAGCAGGGGCAGGTGGAACAGGCTGCGCAGGAATACTTCAGGATGTTGAATGACACGGAAGTGGAGCTGCTTGGTGTTAATCTGGATACTATTGTCCAGCTGTACAAAGAGTATGCGATGGCCGACAAGGTGTACCAGTACATTATCCAGGATATTAACCCGGAGATCAGTGATGACGAGGCAAGGACCATAACAGTGCAGCATATCTTGCTTCGAACTTATGTCAATGACGGCGCAGGAACCCGTGTGACATATACAGATGACCTGAAAGAAAGTGTTTATGAGCGTGCCTGTGCTATCCGTGAGCAGGCGGTATCAGGAGAATATAATTTTTTTGACCTGGCTTCGCGGTACAGCGAGGATACCACAGTCACATATTCCTTTGGAAAAGGGGAGATGGACGAGGCCTTTGAAGCTGCGGCCTTTGCGTTGGAGACGGACGAGATAAGTCAGGTAGTGGAGTCGGAGAGCGGCTATCACATTATCAAATGCATCAACACCTTTGACCGGGAACAGACGGATGCCAATAAGCTGGAGATTGTGGAGGAGCGGCGTCGGGAGGTTTTTGGGCAGGAGTATGATGCTTTTGTGGAGAAGCTGAACAGAGGATTGAATGAAAAGCTTTGGCAGCAGGTGGGCTTTCTCCATGATGAGAATGTGACCACATTGAATTTCTTTGAGGTGTATGAGAAATACTTTTCCTGACGACCTGACGGGGCGGTTGTCAGCGGATCAAATCGGAGTTTACAAAAATTTTAGAAAGCCTGTAAGTGTTGAAAATGCTGAGGTTTTCATGAATTATTAGCACTCGTTTAAAATGAGTGCTAATTTTATGTTGACTTTTATTTTCAGTAGGGATAAACTTAAAATCAGTTGAAAGATAAGGTATGCTGTGTGACTCATTATATAATGCAGTATACAGGAGTACAATGCAAAAGAAATCATTTAATGAAGGAGAGATAGCAATGGCAGCAAAAACAGGAAACTTATCCATTAACAGCGAAAATATTTTTCCCATTATCAAGAAGTGGCTCTATTCGGACCACGACATTTTTTACAGGGAGTTGATCTCCAACGGCTGTGATGCCGTAACTAAGCTTAAGAAGCTGGACATGATGGGGGAGTATGCCCTTCCTGACGGTTTCAAGGCTAGGGTAAGCGTAGAGGTAAGCCCGGAGGACAAGTCCATCACCTTTACTGACAACGGTCTCGGCATGACTGCCGATGAGGTGGAGGAGTATATCAACCAGATTGCCTTTTCCGGTGCGACGGACTTTATTGAAAAGTACAAGGACAAGAGCAACGCTGACCAGATCATCGGTCATTTCGGACTTGGTTTTTACTCGGCATTTATGGTGGCAGACGAGGTGCATATCGATACCCTGTCCTATAAACAGGACGCAAAACCCGTGCACTGGGAGTGCGATGGCGGAACGGAGTTCTCCATGGAAGAGGGTGACAAGACAGAGGTAGGTACTACTATAACGCTGTTCCTGAACGAGGACTGCCTGGAGTTCTGCAATGAGTACAAGGCCAGAGAAGTGATTAAAAAGTACTGTTCCTTCATGCCCACAGAAATATATCTGTCCAAGAAGGACACCCAGGAGACCCAGATCATCAAAGAGGATGAAAAGAAGGACGACGATGTTGTCCTGGAGGAGATCCAGCCAGAGTCAAAGACAGATAGTGCTGCAGCAGACGCTGGTTCAGCCGACGGTGCAGAGGGCGGGGAGAAGATTTCGGAGCCAAAGAAGCTGAAGATCAGAAAGCGTCCTGAACTTTTAAATGAGACAGAACCCCTGTGGACCAAGCACCCCAACAACTGCACCAAGGAGGAGTATCAGGAGTTTTACAGAAAGGTCTTCCAGGATTACAAAGAACCCCTTTTCTGGATTCACTTGAATATGGATTATCCCTTTAATTTAAAGGGTATTCTGTATTTCCCCAAGATCAACATGGAGTACGAGTCCATTGAGGGAACCATCAAGCTGTACAATAACCAGGTCTTCATTGCCGACAACATTAAGGAGGTCATACCGGAGTTTTTGATGCTCTTAAAGGGTGTCATCGACTGCCCTGACTTACCCTTGAACGTGTCAAGAAGCGCTCTGCAGAATGACGGCTTTGTGAAAAAGATTTCCGAGCACATCTCAAAAAAGGTGGCGGACAAGCTCTCCGGCATGTGCAAGACGGAGAAGGAGGAGTACGACAAGTACTGGGACGACATCAGCCCCTTCATCAAATTTGGCTGCCTGAAGGATGATAAGTTCTGTGAGAGGATGACAAATTATATCCTGTTCAAGAACCTGGAGGGCAAGTACCTGACCCTGCCCGAGTGCCTGGAAATCAAGCCCCAGGATGAGGAGGGCGATGAGAACGAGGAAGGCAAGGCAGCAGAGTCCGCTGTGGACGAGAATGGCAACAAGGTGGAGGCTGAGATCGTAAACGAGGATTCGGATGCTGCAAAGGATTTGGATTCCGAGGATACAGAGGACACTGACGGAGAGAAGAAGGAGAAGACCATATACTACGTCACCGACGAACAGCAGCAGAGCCAGTATATCAACATGTTCAAGGCTGCCAAGATGGATGCCGTGATCCTGACTCACAATATCGACCAGCCCTTTATCTCTCAGCTGGAGTCTAAGAACGAGGGTATTCGGTTCCAGCGTATTGACGCGGATGTCACCGATGCGCTGAAATCCAAGACCTCCAAGAAGACGGAAAAGGAATTTGAGGAGCAGGCGGAGGCCATCAGTAAGATCATGAAGAAGGCCTTGAAGAACGACAAGGTTACCATCAAGGTGGAGAAGCTGAAGAATAAGAAGATTTCCTCCGTCCTCACTTTGTCTGAGGAGACCAGGCGCATGCAGGACATGATGAAGATGTACTCCATGCCCGGCATGGATATGGGAGGTTTTGGCGGCGAGGGTGAAACCCTGATCCTGAATGCAAACCATCCTCTGGTGCAGTATGTCACCGACCACCAGGACGGCGAGAATGTGGAGATGATTTGCGAGCAGCTCTACGACCTGGCAAAGATCCAGCACGCACCCTTAGCGCCAGAGGCTATGACTAAGTTTATTGCAAGAAGCAATGAGATTATGATGATGCTGGCGAAGTAAGGAAATATTTGAAGATATATGTGAAAAGTAAGCGGACGGTTTTGGCCGTCCGCTTTAGACTGTAGACAAAGTCCAGGGAATCACTCTGGATTTTTCTTATGCATGTCTGCGGCATCAGGTATCAAGTATCTGGTATCCAGGATGCCAATTTAAAAAATTACTTTCCAGATATGTGCGAGATTTGTCTATATTTGTTGCAAAATGCGATATAATGATATTGACTAAGTCAGCCAACTTCGATATCATGTGTAAGAAGTTACCTATAAAAAGTTACGTAATAAGTTACATAGGAGAAATAAGCCAATGAATAATAAAATAGTAAGACAGGCGCTCACAAGAATAGCAGAGCATGAGGGGATTTCCGAAAACGAGGTTTTGATGGAGATGCAGAGGGCAATATTGGAAGGATATAATAACTCACCAGCACGTCAGCTGTGGGAGGATTTGTTCGGGATAGATACGATTCCCCGTCCAGAAGAGTTTATCGCAAGAATGATGTATATTGTTGCAAAGTAGGATTATTCTGTATCGGGCGGCTTATATTCAAGTAAATCGGAAAGGGAGCAGTTTAGGGTATCGCATATTCTAACCAACACATCGGTATCAAGCCTTGTGATGGTATTATTGATATACCCATTGAGCTGAGCCCTTTGCAGTTCAGCTTTTTGGCAGAATTTGTTTTTGCTAAAACCGGATTCCGTGAGCAATTCCTTTAAATGAATCACAATAGTACCATGAGATTGCATTAAATTAGCCTCCTTGTTAAATTAATTAATATAATATATCCAAAACGATTGAAAAATCAGTTATAAGAGATTACCTATAAGAAGTTAATTATAATAAGTTATCATATCTATTTTCTTTCAGTCAAGTATCTTAGTTCATAATAGTGAGATAGATATAGTTCAATTCTTCTGGTCCATTTAAAAGAGTAATATTAGAAGAATAAACAAATAATAGTATAGAGTTTCTTTGGTATTATTTAATTTCCAATTCTGTCATTATAAAACTAATTCTGTCGATACATTGCATATAAAATTATTATTTACTATAGTTAAATGTAGATTCGAACATTATCGGAACAGTGAAAATACATACATTTGGCGAAAGAGGAAAATATGTTGAATATTGTAATATGTGACGATGAGCCGCATTTTCAAAATCGATTAAGTGAGCTGATAGCGGGATATCTTGACTGTTTAGGGTGTGAGTATGCCATTACTTGCATGAATTCTGGAGAAGAATTGCTGCAACAGGGACCTGACATCACTAAATATGATATTGCCTTTCTGGATGTACAAATGAGCGGGCTTGACGGGATACAAACGGCCAGACATATCCGGGAAGTATCAGAAGACATGTTTATTGTCTTTGTAACTGCCTTTATTTCGTATTCGTTGGATGGGTATAAAGTTAGTGCCATACGTTATGTGCTTAAAGATGAAAGTGGCCTAAAAGACTCTTTGGAAGAGTGCCTGAGTACGATTATTGGTAAGATGAACTATTTTAGACGATGCTTTGAATTCCTGTCGGGAGTAAAAGAGGTACTGATCGACAAGATTTTATACATAGAAAGCAATCTGCATAAGGTCCGATTCTTTATATGCGAGGATAAAAAAAGGGAGTACCAGATGTATGGGAAACTCGACACGGTATTTGAAGAGATGAAGTCGTATGGTTTTGTGAGAATCCACCAGAGTTATATGGTGAACATGAAGTATGTCATTAGTGTAGAGAGATATATTGCCCGTCTCGTAGACGGAACAGAAATCAATATTTCAAAGAAATATTATAAGGAAACGATGACAGCTTACATGAAAGCGAGAGGAAATGTATGATACAGGATGTTGTTTTTAATTTATTTCTCATTTCTTGGGAAGTTTTATGTTATAAACTATTTGTTGGGATATTCTCAAAAGGCAGACGCAGCATAAAAATCATTGTCAAACTGTGCGTGCTGCTCATCTTAATAGCAGTGCAATATGCCCTGGCAATTTTATTGGGAAATGTTCTTACAGTTAAGCTGGTATCTATTACGATTGCAGAGACCATTGCAATGCTTTTTTTATTTAAGGATAAGTGGAAACGCATTTTGATTCTTACAATATTTTATCAGGGGATTGGAATGCTGTCTGATTACGTTTCAATTGTGCTCTTGGGTAAATTGTTTACCGGAGTGTTGGATGAATATTCAACTAATTCATTAGTTGTTATGCTGCTTTCTGTTGTTTGCAAAATTGTATTGATGTTTGCGATATTGCTGGTAAAAAGGATTGCAGGGTCTGAATCTGCAGAGATGTTGACGGACATGGAATGGATAAGACTATTGATCGTACCGATTTTTACAACAGCTACTATTATAGTAATTGTGCAAAGGTATGATATTTTAAAAGAGTGGCATCAGGATCGGATATTACTTTATATTGCCATTGGCATGGCGATTATGAATATCAATATATTTTCTTTGATTGATGATATCCTGGTTAGGGAAGGAAAGATACGGGAAGGGCAGCTCTATAAAGAAAAAGTAAAGAATGAGACACAATGGTACTATTCCATTTCAGAAAATCTGGATAAACAGAGGCAAAAGGCACATGAGTACAAAAATCATGTAGCATGTCTTGCTGCCCTGGTACAAAGAAAGGAATATAATAAGCTGGAACCATACCTGCAGAAAATGGATATTGACATGACTCAGGAAATGGATATGATTGATACAAACCATATCATTGTTAATGCCATACTAAATACAAAGTATAAAGATATTCGAGAAAAAGGAATCGTTTTTGTGCTCAAAGTAAATGATCTTTCCGAAATATGGCTGGAAGATAAGGATATTGTGGTGTTATTGACAAATTTACTCAGCAATGCCATAGAAGCATGTGAATCGTGCCAACAACAGAAAGTGATCAAGCTGAAAGCAGTTATAGAAGATCAACAGCTGATTATTTCTTCCAAGAACAGTATTAGCAAGAGACCGATAAAGGAAGGATATTTATTTCTGACAACGAAGGAGGAAGCGTTGCAGGAGCACGGTTACGGAATAAGAAATATCCTCGAGGTAATAGACAAGTATGATGGACAATATGTGATAGACTATGATGATCAGGAATTTTTCTTTTCTATCATCATCCCCCAAAAGCAAGATTGACCCCTTGCTTTTTTGACGCTTTTCCATGTTTTCTTTACCCATGTTTTCCTCACCTTGTTTTCTTCATCTGTGTTTATTTTTTTCCAAAAATGTCAGTTTTTTTCCAATTCTGCCAAGCGGCTTGTATTATAAGAATAGCTTGCGATATTATTATAGAAAATGAAAGGACGAAATGATGGAACAAATGGTAAGGCGGCTTGTAAGCAGAATGGAGCAAAATCATTTGATAATGCCGGATCAGCTTGAAAGCTATATATATGTGTTACAGTTGAAGGTGGAGAGTGTTATATCAATAGTATGTTTGGTAGCTTTAAGCTGTCTATTTCAAACAGTTATACCTACGATTTTCTTTCTAATAGCTGCCGTTGCATTAAAGAGACGCTGTGGAGGAATTCATGCTGATACCTTCGCGCAATGCCTGGGAAGCACGGCTATTATTTACATAGTGTTCGTGAAATACATACTCCCACTTATGCTTGAAAATATAAGAATAACTTATTTTATTTACAATGTTGCATTTGTGATCATTGAGGCTATTGGAGCATTTAATCATCCCAACATGAACTGGAGCAGAGAGGAATATAAAAAAACGAAAACACTCGCCAGAAGGACAGCTTTTATTCAACTTCTTGTGACTATGACACTGTCTGTGTTGAATGTAGATCGGACAACCATTATATTTCTTATGTTTGCAATGATGTTCAGTGCAATTTTATTATTACTTGCGAAAATATTTGTAAAGGAGGTGCGTTTATGAAACAGACCGTGAAGGAAAAGGCTCTACAAGTACTTCAGAAAACTGTAGAAAAAGAGGTAAGGAGGCTTGATGTGAAGCCGGATGGAATTGAGTGGCCTCCGACGTGTTCTTTTCTGATTCATCAACCCAAGAGACCAGATAATCAACGCAAGAGTTAGCATGAATGTAGTATACCGCTATCCTCATGGGATGGTGGTATACTTTTCTCTTTTGTATCGACGTTTTATTACAAAATTTTCCAAATCTGTCAATAAATTTCCATTTGTGTTATGAAGGTTGAAATATAAAATTATATAGTATTATAATCGTGGGGAGGTTAGGTTATTATAAGACATTACATAAAAATGTTGCAAATTTAAGATATATTAGCCTATCTAACAAATTGCGAGGAAAAGATCAAGGATTAGTGATGAATATAAGGATAAATCGATTTAGTCAAATAGTAATGTTTGTACTGATTCTGCTGTTTTCAACTGCTCTTTCTGTGCAGGCCGGTGACAGTACACAAAATACAAATCTGCAGGAAGAAGATCAGATCATCTTCCTGATAGATGGAAGCTATTCTATGGCAGGAAAGCGATGGCAGGAAGCTTTGGAATGCATACAGATGATAAATGCAATGCTCCCAGCCAACTTTCAGTCCGCTCTGTTGGTATACAGCGAAGGTGTTGACACTTCCGCGGTTTTCAATCAGTCTCTGGTAGATAGTATGGCGGTGCTAAAAGGTAGGAAGCAGCAGGGGTATACCAATCCTGGAGAAGCGCTTGTTACAGCCCTTGAGATGTTTGACCTAAATTCTTCCGGCAGAAAGTATATAGTGATGATATCCGACGGAGAGATCAGTATGCGCACCGCAGAGGATACCGAAACTGTCGTTACAGCTTATCTTGATGCCGTCTCGCAGGCGGCTGACAGAGGGATCATCATAGACCTGCTGTTATATGAGACAAAGGATATTGAAGATCAAATCAGTGATGCCGCAGCGCTGACAGGCGGTACACATTATTACAGGACGGAGGACAACGCCACAGAGAAGTATGCCGAAAGTTATCTCTTTGACCGTCTTGGCCTGGAGCGGATCATGCTAGGCTTAGCGGATTCATCGAACAATCTAGCGGCTGTTACCCTGCAGGACACCTTTGCGGAGTGGGTCAGAATCCTTTTGACCTCCGAAAGCCAAATTCAGAATATTCATGTTTCCTGTCAGAGCAGGGGGATTTGAGTCGTGTAGGGAGAAACTTTGCAGTCATTACCTTGGATCATCCCATGGAAGAGATTGTAAATTTACAGTATACCTTGACCAAGAAAGGGCGGATGAACGCCTATCTGGCGAAGGAGTATAATTTGGCAGTCAGTGCAGAGGTATCCTATGTGACTGAGACTGACTACTAGGAGATTCTGATCCGCGAGGTGAACTTTGATGGGAAGGACATCCTGGAGGATCAGGACATCAGGGAAGCTGTCAGTATATATATTGACGGTGAAAAGGTCTCCTATGAGATTCACCGGGAAAAGCAGTCATCACCTGGCATGCGGAAACCTCTCGAGGGGGCGCCCTGAAAGTGGATTTTGACGGCCTGAACAGCTTGGTATGCGAGAGCGTAAAGAGTAACTTGTGGTTAGAGGTGCCACTTTCGGACCCTTCGGAAAAGGATTACCGTCTACAGTATATCTGGCTGTGGATTGTGGTGGCAGTTATCTGCCTAATATTCATCACACGGCTATGCCTGTTGCTTCATTCCACTAAAACAACAGATGCGAGACTGGCTGCTGCAAAATCATCGGCAGCGGTGAAGCACAGAAGACTTTTATCAGATCAGAAAAACAAAGCATGGATTGCTGGCAGTCCTGGTGGATGGCATGGGGAGGAAGCTGGGAGAACAGATCGCAACCAGAAAAGTGACAGAGGTTTTCTCTGAGCTCTTTGAGGAATACAACGCTTTGGATCATCATGTGTATTTCTTTCAAATAACATTTCAGACAGCTAACCGTGAAGTGCTTAATCTTTTGGATGATGGCAGGGGCAGCGCTGTGTTGTGTATATTTATTTATACTGATTTACGGAAATGTGTTCGGTAAAAGGGAGGGGCTTCACTATCAAAAGCGTACAGAAATATTTAATCGGAAAAATCAAGCCGATATCAGAAGCTTTTACGTTAAATATAATAAGTGCACTACTTACAGTGTATGTGCCGTATATTACAGGAAATCTTTTCGACGAGCTGATATCGAAACCGAATATGGATGTCATTTACAGATTTTGCATTTATCTTGCGGTTTTGATGGTTGTCATGCTGGGGGTCGGGTACATCGGGGCTCGCATATCAGCTGGAGTGAAGACAGAGCTCAGCTACGAGATGAACTATGATATGCTGTGTCATATCCAGAACAGTTCACTCAAACTAACCAGCGAGATTGATCCAACCTATGTCAATCACAGGATCAACTGTGATGTAAATACGGTCATCTCTTTTACACTGGAGATCATCACCAGCTCGACGATTAATGTCATCAAACTGATAGTATTGCTTGCATTCTTCATTGCTGTCAATTTGAGGCTTGCTGCCATCATCCTGATACTCGATGTATTTTATCTGTTCTTCTTCCTTTTCCTTAAGGAGAAGCTTGAGAAGGTAAAGGCTGTTCTTAAGGAGACAGGCAACAGATACTATAAGAGCCTGCAGGAGCAGATAGCCAATATCAAGTTCATCCGGGCACTCTCGCTCAAGGAGTACTATCACGGCAGACTCGGGAAGAGCTACTTTCGTCTGAAGCGAGGGATATTTGCCGACATCAATGTTAATTATGGGCTTAAGATAGGAGAATCGGCTCTCCAGACGCTTGCGCAGATCGCCATATTTGTTGTGGGCGGAGTCGGACTGCTGAACAGGAGCATCACCATTGGTACATTTACGATACTGATCAATTACCTGAATATGATCATAGGAGGCACCAATTACTGTATCTCTGTGGGTAATTCGTTCGTGGATGCCAAGATCGCGTACAGGCGTCTTGGAGAATTCGGCGACATTCCGGAGGACGGGGCCGGCACGATGGAGGTAGGGCATTTCGATACGATGGAGTTCCAAGGAGTTTCATTCGGATACACTGAACCGGTCATTAATGGCTTCTCGTATTCATTTATGAAGGGATCGGTATACGCACTCTGCGGAGCGAACGGAGCAGGCAAGACGACACTGCTTGATATCATGGCAGGCCTGTATCCGGGGCAGTATGAAGGCGCTGTCTATATCGATGGATTCGACCTCGATGACATCGATGGCACTGAGCTACGCAAGGTGAACATCTCATACTGCATGCAGAGGGCGGAGATTGCAGGCGAAGATATCATGGGCAATATCACACTTAGCAGGCAGGACTATGATGCGAAGCGGCTGAGATGGCTGGCCGAAGGCTTCGGGCTCTGGCATCTGCTCAGCAGATTTTGCGGCGGGACAGAGATTCTGGGGGATCCGGACCTTGGTGAGACTGAGCTTTCGGAGGACATGATCTCAGGCGGCGAGGCACAGAAGATATCTCTTATAAGAGGCCTTTTAAAGCCTGATTGCGATATGTATATCTTTGACGAGCCGACGAACAATCTCGACAAGGGGTCTCGGGAGTTCTTTATCAATGAGATTACAGAACTGAGCAGGTCTGCCATGATTGTGATCGCTACGCATGACATTGAGATGATGAACGCCTGCACCGAAGTGATTGAGATCGGCTAAAAATGAAATCTGCCGAACCTTTTTGGGGCCCGGTCAAAAAATAGAGGAGGAGCAGACCACTCTTTTGTCTGCAGAAAATTATGGAGAAACTGGAATTTGCTTCACTGGATGTAACATACGGCTGTAATTTTAACTGCCTGCATTGTTTTAATTCGAGTGGAAAGAAGAAGTCGTTTCAGCGTGAGATGACAGACGAAGAAGCTGTCGGGATAGCAGCAGATCTGGCAAAGTATGAGCCGATGTCGATATGCGTCTGCGGCGGCGAGACACTGCTGCGCAAGGAGTTGGTCTATAGGATCGGCGAGACCGTAAAGTCTATATCGCCCGATACCTCGGTCAACCTTGTGACTAATGGATTCCTGATGACGGAAGAGATAGCGGACCACCTGAAGGAGAGCTGTTTCGATCTTATTCAGGTCAGCTTGGACGGCATAAGCGATGAAACACATAACTGGCTCCGCGGAAACAGTGAAGCACTGAACCATGCGTTCAAGGCAATCGAGATTCTTGTAGCGAAGGGCTTCTACACCGGTGTCGCATGTGCACCCACCAAGAAGAATCTCGACGAGATACCACAGATTGTCGCAAAGGCGCATGATCTCGGCATCAAGATGTTCAGGTCGCAGCCTCTGATGCTCCTCGGAAGGGCAAAGAAGAAACTTCAGGAGTACGTGCTCGACGAAATGGACAGATTTATTCTCGTAGAGATGCTCGATGAAGCCAAATCAAAGTATAAGGATATGGAGATTTCATGGGGAGACCCTATTCAGCATATCGCAGACCTACAGCAGGACGGCAAAGATGTCAATTTCGTCTCTGTAAATGCGTTCGGTCATGTAATCCTCACGCCTTATCTCCCAATCGACTTCGGAGATATGAAGGAGCATATGTTTGAAGAGTTTCTGAATAAGGACTATAAGACAATCAATCAGAATGCATTTGTGAGAAAGCTTCTCTCGATGATAGATGATGCAAATTCACTCGATGTGCACGAGCAGAACAGCAGGATCCCCGAACTCGGCATCGAAGAAAACATTCACATGGATCTGTGGGGAGAGTCGCCGGACAAGCAGGCAGAGATCCTCATGCAGAAGTATTTCTGCTGACAGAAATTTGGTAAAAGGAGGCAGACATGGCAGTAAAACTGGTAAATGAATCAAAAAGCGAGGAGATCTACAGCTTATATCTGAGATTCCGCTCGGAGGGAGATGGGATCTATTATCGCTGTAAGCAGACATACGGGTTTTATAAGACTCATTTCATGGATTTCAGGGAGCTGATATTTAAGCAGAATCTGATTGTTATGAAGGATGGTGACAATCAGTTGATCGTCGAGAATCTGTCAAAGGGCAATGAGATCAACAGCACACTGATAGTCCGCCATATGGTAGGCAGTAGAGAGTTCATGAAGGAAGCGGTTACTCTTCTTAGGCACCTCTTTGCAACGAGAAATATCGGTAAGATTAAGATCGTCTGTTTTGAACAGGAGATCACAAATGATACAGCTGCACTTGAGGAAATCGGTTTCGTAAAAGAGATTGGATATGCGGTCGGAGATAGGACGAGAATACACTACGCATATGAGTTCTGATCCCGGGAAAAACTTTCTGTCGGTGGGGAATTAACATGAATAATTCGGTCAGATGGGAGATTACTTCTGGATGTAATCTGGATTGCCGGCACTGTGCGGTTCATGAGGTAAAGAAAGCGGACCTTCCGTTCGAAGAAGCCAAAAGGATTGTGGACAGGGTTGTGCGTATGGGAGTCAATGAGATACTGTTTTCAACAAAAGAACCTTTTGTGTACAAATACTTCTGGGAGCTCCTGGAATATTGTTCCAATATGGGCATTTACGCCAAGATACTTACGAATGGGACCCTGCTTGACGAGGCCATGGTGAAGAGGCTCTACAGGTACAGGATTAAGATGATCTGTATCAGCCTGGACGGCTGGACGGAGGAGGACAACGATATGATCAGAGGAAAGGGAACTTTTCGGAAGATTATGGAGGTCATCGGTCTGTTTCACAAGTATAACATCGATCTGGAGTACCCCTATATTCAGATTTTTGTCCAGAATTGCATCACTGGAGATAATATCGCCCATGTGGGATGTATCGGGGATCTTTTTGAAGAGTATCCCGAGGTGAATATCTCGCTATCTCCGGTCATGTTGCTTGGAAATGCCAAGATCAATCAGGACATCAGGGCAGAGAGGGGGCGGATGCTCCGGTACAAAGACGAGCTGTACGGGATGATACGGAAGATTCGCCCAGAGATGTTCATCCGTGAGAAGTCATATTTTGGTGGGATCGCCAACAATTTCCGTTACGGACTGAATGAGATCCCCGTGATACCTTCGTGCGGAGCCAGAGATCCCGGCATTACATCGATCCTGTCGGACGGGAAACTCTGTAAATGCATCATGCTCCTTGACTCCGGAGTGGAGTATCCGGGGCAGATTCTGTACGGTAATGCTGCGGAGAATATCGGGCAGGTCAGGACAGCAACGGTTGATGACTCGTTCTACAAGAAGAACCCGACGTGCCAGAGATGCCCGATCAGTGGGGAATGCGAGCTGTGCCTCGCGACTTCCCTTTCACCCGAGGCACTTCACGAGCAGCTGGAGAACTGTGGAGCGGAGATGGACGAGGTGGATGACATAATTCGTGGGATACGGGATGGTTTGATCAGGATCCACATCAATGACAGCATAATACTATACAACATGTGTGCATTTACGGTGATGCGGACGAAGGAGACCGGCAAGTACAGCCCGACTCCGGAGCTTTATGGATTCCTTTCGGAATATCTGACGGAGGACAGTGTTCCGCCAGAGGCTTCACAGCAGCTGGCGGACGAGGATATAAGGTATTTATTGACAAACAATTTGATTTGGGAAGCAGGGTAAAGAGATGGATTATAGCGTATATATCAATGAGAGAATGGTAGCGGTTAAGGATATCAGCAGGGGAAAGATTCGTCTGAAATACATGACAAGTGTGCCTGTGAATTTCAACGAGGTTGGTCTTTTGGTCCTGAATCTGTGTAACGAGGGTAAGTCCGTAAATGAAACCGTGGATATTATCCTAGAGCGCTGTGATATGCCAGAGAGTGAGCGGGAGGGAGTGACAGGCGATGTACTGAACCTGCTCAGGACCTTATGGAAGTCGGGTATCATCAAGTGGAAGGACGGGATATTTCCGGACATGGATGCATATTCCGAGAGCTTTGACGGGTATACCATCAGGGAGTACACAATCGAGGACTCGGAAGGACTTGTAGCGATTCTGGACACATTCGGATTCGATGCTTTTGTGAAGTATAAGGAGAATCAGTGTGAACTGATTGAGGCAGCGATGCTGCTCATGAACGTCAGATTTTACGAATACCGCAGTAACAGTTGCCGTCTGGTGATCCAGGCCAGCTACGACTCGAAGGTAAACCAGGTTAATCTGCAAGGTATCTCGTTTGCAGACGGAGGACCTGACTGTGAGGCCTTTGACAGGCTGATTGAATGGGAAATCCGTAGAGATATTAGGAACAATATGTATGTTAAGAATCACTTTAAGGAGATGCCTGTGTACATCCACGCTGCCGACCCCAAGCTGCTAACAATGCTCAATGGGCTGGGCTTTGAGAAGATTGGGACGCTCCAAAAGGAAGTACGGATGAGTGATGTGGATTTCTGCATCAAGTACGTACAGTTACGGTAAATAATAAACTTCGGTTTATTATACATATTTATGAAAGGAGGATTTCTCATGGAAAAGATGGTTTATCAGGCACCGAGCGTATGGTTCGACAATAAGAACCTGGCTGTACCAGCTTCCTGCAATGCTGCCGTTGTTCTTTTCTTCGGAGTTGCTGTTGCAATTTGGGATGCAGCGGCAGTTTGGAACTGGGCAGTTGCAGTTAACGCAGCCGGAGTCGCAGCTGTATACGCTGCAGTTGTAGGTGCCGGCCCTGATGCAGTTGATTGCACGAATTGATCAAATAATTGAAACTGGGTGGATCAAATGAGGATTGAGTACAATATTTGTAAGGCTGATATAATCTGCGGCGAGATAACGAGCGAGCTGACCGGGTCAGAGGGAAGATCCCGATGGGTCTTTGAGTATGCAGGTAGTGACTGCTTCAAGCATATTGATGCTGAACTCGACAGCTCCATGCACATCTTGCGCATGAAGTACGACATGCACGTCAGCGCGGGTACTGTCTCATCGCAGATAGAGAGGGTAAATGACTGGACTTACCTGATTAATGGACGGGAAGTCAAGACACGGAAGATGATCGCTGTTTTTGAGATGATCTTCCTACTGGGCTCGGGCAGAGTGTTTGACAATGCAGTATTGTACAACCCTCCGACAGATGATTTTACACCGATCAATCTGAAAGAGAGCGGAGACAAATATGCCGTTCTGTACCCGGGGCTCTGCAATATCCTTGTTTCGGCCGGACATGTTTCGTCATGTGAGATGCCCAGGGACGATATGATGATCAGTGTACGAAACTGACTCTTGGGGGGCTGTAGTTCTTTTACAGCCCTTTAAGTATTCAGAGCCCAAAGTATTCATAGCTCAATGAAAGTTGGTGTGCAGGATATGAAAAAGAGATATTTGATTGGTGCAGGGATCTGCCTTATCGCTGTGATAGTGCTCATCTTTGTTTCGTTATCGGATGTGCCGGACGGACACAAGGAGAACTTCATGTCAGCCTCGGTGTGTGACGAGACTGCCCATACGGGGGACGAGGCTGCGTCCGTTGAGGGTGGCAGTGCAGAGGCAGAGATCATATACCGGCGTCCTGATTTTGACACTGTTTTTGCATATATAGATAAGCTTGAGGAGGACCTTGATCTGGCTGATTCCCTCGCTTACCGTGCGGAGTTCGGGCAGCTCAGCATGCTTCTGATGGATATTGCTACATCTGACAGATTGCTGATGATCGAGCGATATGACAACCTGTATTCCGAGGAGCTGATAGATGAGTATGGCCTATTCTATGATCGGTATGAGTCGCTGTATCTGAGATATGCACAGTATTTTGATAAACTGGTGGCCTCGGATAAGTTCAGCTGCATATCGGCAGACTGGACTGCCGAGGAGATTGAAGCGGAGAAAGAAGTCTGCCGCATACTCGACGGTGTATATTACGACTATGACCTGAAGATGAACGGCCTGATGGGAGATTTTTACAGAGAGCGTGCGGACGGGACAGTCACTGTGGATGGTGAAGAGAAGAGTCTGATGGAACTGCTCGGTTCTGATGAATATTCGGACGTTGAGAAGGAACGTTTCTCGGACGAAGCCCTTTCACGCTATCACCTTCAGATTAGGAAGATATATCTTGATATAGTAAGGACAAACAACAATCTTGCAGTAGCTTATGGGTATGGTGACTATGAGCGGTATCTGGTTGCAGGTAAAGACACATTTGAGAGGGAAGAGCTGGTAGAAGTCTACAGATGGGTCAGGGACGAACTTGTGCCGCTTTACTATTCTATTTACGGTAGCCTGACCGAGCCCGGACTGAGTGAAGAGACTGGCAGGTCTTATACGCTTGACGAGACACTCGGTGAGATTCGGACAGGGCTTGCTGATCTGTCACCGGATATGCTCGGCTCCTTTGACAGAATGATAGAGAGCGGACACTGTGGCATAGATGCACATGAGGGCAAATCCACAAACAATTTTACAACGTACCTCTACTCGTATGGTTTCCCCTATGTCAGCGTCTACCTGTATGGTAAGTATATTGACAGGGGCAGCATACTGCATGAGTTTGGCCACTACTACGCATACGAGAAGATAGGGCCGGATGCCGAGGACAACCTGTGTCCTTTTGAAGCCATGGCTCAGATGATGAATGCGATGTACTGGGCGGAAAGGTTCGGCCGTGACGGCCTCACAACGGATGTCCGGCTGAACATCCTAAGCATCTTGCAGACAGCGATCCTGAGCTCCGTGATCGACGAACTTGAGCACTATATCTACACGGCAGGTATTTCGGACAGTGCAGAGATAGACCGTAAGTACAAAGAGCTCCTGTGCGGATACGGACTCCTCACATCGGATGACGATGTGATGGGGATAGGCGACTGGACTGATTGTACACTGCTGTTCACGAGTCCTTTCTATTACAGGAATTACCTGCTCTCATCAATCCCGACGCTGATGGTGCTGGCTGAAGGCTTGGAGGACTGGGGCGATAAGGAAACATTGGGAAGTATGGTTGCGATGTATAATCGTGTGATGGAAGAGTGCGTGCAGTTAGGGCATTGTCTCGGTATAAATGAAATAATCGCTTCTCTTGGTTCACCCGTCCATACACTATCGGAGACATTATCGAATATTACTAAAAATGTAAATTCTACTTTACAAATCTATTAACGAGTAGTATTATAAATGTAAAGCCAACCTAACATTATGGCTTAGTCATTACACCGCGGCAGCGGATACTGTGCCGGTGTATCAGACATCACCCGAAAGGAGCGCATATCGTGATCAATAGAGTACATGAGCTGCGCAAGCAGAAGAAGCTCACACAGCAAGGGCTCGGTAATCTTGTTGGCGTATCGAGACAGGCGGTCGCGGCCATAGAGAAGGGTAGATTTGACCCGTCGGTTTGGCTGGCATATGACCTGTCGAGAGTATTCAGTATCAGTATCGAAGAATTATTTGACTTTGAGAGGAGTGAGAGGAAATGAATAGGAAACTGAAACTGTATAGCATATCGGCTTTCTCAATGTTTACGGCACTGATGCTGGTCGTGTTCATCCTGATGCTTAAGCTGGGAACCGAGACACCTGGTTTCGGGATAATGGTATATGTAATCATAGGCGCAGCTGCGGTGGTCGCATCGAGCGTGTTCACACTGCTCACCGTGATTGACGGCGGTATGTATGATGATTATCAGATCGGCTGCATGGATCGCATCTCGGTCATAACGAGGACCGTGGCCAAGGTCCTGATCCCGCTCATCGCTATCATCGGGATCGTCCTTGACAGCGTGGGCTTCATCGTATGTGTCGGCATGCTCGCTGCATGGGTTCTTCTTCTTACCAATGCGACTGTGGCTGTTGTAATCGGGCATAGGAAGTAATGGGATATTATGGTGATTCATTACAGATAATTATGGAGGTATGTTATGAGATTTAAGGGTAAAAACGGATTTATCATGTGGTTCCTGCTCGTGTTCGTTCTGGGCTGCGCAGGCTATTTCTGGAGCATAAAGGGTGGTTTCGACAGCCAGATTGGGTTCTGGGGGATCATAATCATGCATGCGGCGGTCGTTGCCGTGATTATCTGGTTCATGGTACGCAACTATATCACCGTCACCGATACCGAAATTAGGGTCAGCCTCGGCATGACCAATTTGGTAGTTGAGATTGCTTCCGTAATCTCGATGAAGAAGGTTTTCAATCTGGTCGCATCGTCGGGCGCGTCGGCGCAGAGGATTGAAATCGCCTACTGGAAGGACAGCAACCGCAAGATCGTGTACATCTCCCCTGTTGACCAGGACGGATTCATCGATGCGGTATGTGGGAAGAAGCCGGAGATTAGGGTATACCAGAATCCGTGAACTTTGCTATGTCCTAAATTCCTGAAACACCTTTATTTTAGCATTTTCTCAGTGCTCTTGCAAACATAAATTTTATCACCCAGCCCTGAAAGAAAAAAAGTTTCTTAACTGCCTGTACAGAAGGCGTTGCACTTTTGAATGACGTAATTCACGTCGTGCTTTGGGTCAGGAGAGTTATCCACATCCCGAGATCATATCATCCTACAAAATTATATTTTGCGGATTTTAATGTCTTACCCTCTTACCAGGAATCACTTCCTTTGCTATACTGTTCTTAGTTTAGGGCTGATTCATTCGGCTTCTCATATATATTTTCTGGCTGCTTATGTCCGCCAAGACTTTTCAACAGATCAGAAGATATATTTTTGCTTCTTTTTGATTTCGTTCTTTTTCAGATAGAACCATTCATACAACTGTTTTACCATATCCGCTATCTGTGCCATCAGATAATGGTGTTAACCCCGTTGCGAAAAATTTTTCCTTTATTGTACCAAGCCGCCGCGCAGCGGCTTGGTACAATGAATGCAAGTAATTAATGTATGCTTAAAACAATAAAATTGCTCGAAGTCCCTTGAAATTACTGCATTTGTGCCCCGCCCGTGATATAATGTAAGTGCAAGAAAAACCACCAAAATCATGCAAAAACTTTGCACTTGTAGGAGAACACATGTATAAAATTCGAAAGATATCGTCAAATTGGTCTGGCCGATTTTAATCAGCCGATAGGGCTGAAAATGGATCCTGAAAATCGCTGGGTCAGAAAGATTGCCACAATTCCTTGGGAAGCAATAGAGGAAAAATATGCGGAGCCTTTCCCGAGTGATACGGGAATGCCCGCAAAGCCCCTCCAGATGGAGCTAGATAATATGAAGTGACCTCACATTTGCAGCAACGTGGATTTACCCATATAATTCATGTTGAACAAAACACAAGTGGCGGGGATTATCGCATACAAAAGGAGGTCACTATGTATAGAATAATCAAAATCGGGATGGATGTCC
>JAFLRN010000040.1:19850-23485 GCA_022511385.1 Acetatifactor sp. | reverse complement strand
TGTTGCCTACCCAGATTATACGAAACCCCCTTTTTTTAATACGAAATCTTTGAAAATGATATAAAAAGTTGCAAAACAGGGGTTAAGTTTTTTAAATTATGTCCGATAAGCAACTATTAAAAACAAAAAAAGAAAGCTAACGCATACCATAACTTGATATGCGTTAGCTCCTTAATTACAGCAGCACACTATTTGATATGATACTGTACCGCTTCCTCGTCTATGAATTTCTCCCCAGCTCCTTAAAGCGTTCTATCAATTACTAAAGCTGTTTTCCTCTAATTATAGCGTCCTCCACAATCTTTATCAGATATTCCGGTTTTGAAATATCTCCCATATCATCGAACACTGCATTATATGCCACCAATGCAGTCCTGACATATTGCGCATTATTTTCAAATAACTCCCGGTCAGGATTTAAACCGATTGCATCCGCATACTGGCAGCAAAAAGTGATTGTCGTTCTTGTATTTCCTTCTCTGAAAGGATGCACTCTCCATGTTTTTGCCAAGGAATCTGAGAATTGAAGTGACGATTCATGCAACTCCATTTCACTCCATGGCTTGTCCCGCATTTCCTTTAACGCATATTCCGCATCCCTGGCAATATCGAACATATCGGAATAAGCAACAGATAAGCCACCTAAGACAGGTTCTTCCTTGTAAATATTCAACTTTCTCTGCTGACCCGCCCATTCATACATATCCTGAAAAATATATTTATGCATTTGAAGCAAATGTTCATAATCATACCTTCCCGGCAATTGATTCATCGCAATCTCTTTCAACCGAAAAGTCACATAGCCAGCCTCTGCCTCATCCAGCATTTCCTTATCCTTAATATTCAACAAATTTCTCAGGACATCGCAATTCTCATACAGATAAATATCCCGCATAGTCTCAGCCCTCTTTGACCTTATATTTCCGGTCAAGATACTGCTTGATATCCTGCATGCTCACCTCTCCACGTTTTTCTTTTTCAATATAAGTCTTAAACTCTTCTGTTGGTTCCAACCCGTCCACCTTTATCATTCCTACGGCATAATCCCACGCCTGTGCATTTGTCATCACTTTCACCTCCGCTTACTATGATTTATATTATAACACATGATTATCTGCACAGAAAAGTTTTTTATAACCATAATTGTATATTTGAGGGATAGCGGTTGCCTTTCTTATCTTTTTTCTACCGCTATCTACTGCCGCCGTGCCCCGCATCAATCACAACTAAAGGCATAAAAATACCCTCTGCATATCTTTCTTATTAAGATATGCAGAGGGCGGTTGTCTGGTGACAGTCAGCACATCTACTGCCTGTGGGCAAGATAAATAGCGATGTTATCCGGTGTCTCAATATCGGCGCACACCTGCTCTGCAAGCTGTTCCACAGAAGCATCGGGATTTCTGTACAGGGCATTCTCCAGACTCTCTATGATGCGAGGGAGATACTTGGGACAATTCTCTCTGGAGAGGAATATCTTCAACACCTCCTGCAACAGATGATAGGAAATTTTTTCCGGGATCACGCCCTCTATCAAGGCCGGGAAGTCAATCCTTAGATTGTCCGTAAGGCTCTTCACCATTTCCCTGTTTAAAAGCATCCCGTAATTTTTTCTCACCACCTGTCCTAAGGTTTGGAACATATGCGCCAAAGTGGTGTCATCTATTACTTCCACCTGCTCATTGTATACTACTCTGTCATAGATGATCACCATAAATTCCTTAGGTTTCAGTCGGATATCATCCCTGAGCTTCACAATGGGAAGCAGGAAACCATCTTTTGACATTTGCGTTCGTTCCACCGCCACTAAGTCCACAATTGGACCGTCTATAAAAGCCTGCACCAGATCTGTTCCAAAGATAATTGCCACCGTCTCTAAACTAGCCCTTATATTGTTGAAAACATCATCAAAAATAGCCTTCTGTATATCCGTATCATTACTTTCTGAGAAATTACTGTATCCCAATCCAAGTAGTAAATCAGAGCTCACATTCAGCACTCTGCACAAATCTGTGAAAATAGAAATATCCGGAAAACTCTGACCTCTCTCCCACTTGGAAATTGCCTGCGGGGTCACTCCCATCCGCAGCGCCAATTCCTCCTGGGTTAAGTTTGCATTCTGCCTGATGCTCAATATTCTCTTCCCGAAATCCTCTGTGTTCATCAGCTTCCTCCTTTTGATATTCTTGCCGGTTTTGCTTCACACTGCCAGAATATCACACCGCACCACAAAAGTAAAACAACGGACCATTTACTTTTCACTCAACCGCTTTGGCTCATATATGACAAACCACAGAGCGTATACTGCACAAACTTCCTATCTTCATAAGTAATAACGCTGCAGATGAATACCTGCAGCGTGTAGTATCTTTCCTGTAGTCTATAGCGCTGCACTCTTTATTGGCTTGTGCAGCCGCAAATCGTAT
The DNA here is from genome assembly GCA_022511385.1 of Acetatifactor sp. Classification (GTDB taxonomy): domain Bacteria; phylum Bacillota; class Clostridia; order Lachnospirales; family Lachnospiraceae; genus Acetatifactor. The sequence goes on along the minus strand of JAFLRN010000040.1, from coordinate 21,059 downwards.
CTGAGATTATATCGAATGGCATCAAATCACATAGCACCAGCTGTCGCCGGTCTCCACCTCCGTCACTGCCCTCTCTCCGGGTTTTCCTCCTTTGATGTTCAGCTCCTGATTCTTGATACTGACCCTTGCATCCGCCGGGATGGATGCAGTGATAAAAGCATTACTGCCGATGACGGCGTTTTTTCCGATCACGGTCTCTCCGCCCAGAATGGAAGCTCCAGAATAAATGGTGACATTGTCCTCAATGGTAGGATGCCGCTTCACATTGCGCAGCCGCTGGCCGCCACGGGTGGACAGGGCGCCAATGGTAACGCCCTGATATATTTTCACATGTTCCCCGATGATCGCCGTCTCGCCAATGACGATTCCCGTGCCGTGGTCTATAAAAAAATACTTCCCTATGGTGGTTCCGGGATGAATATCGATACCGGTACGGCTGTGGGCATATTCCGTCATAATACGCGGGATCAGCGGCACTCCCAGATCATAAAGTTCATGGGCAATCCGGCTGACGGTGATCGCCAGAAGTCCCGGATAGGAAAGGACTATCTCATCCCGATTGTATGCCGCCGGATCTCCGTCGAATGTGGCCTCCACATCAGTCTCCACATATTCCCGCACTTTGGGAATGCGGCGCAGGAATTCCAGAATGATCTCACGTGCATCCGCCTCCACTTCGTCCTCTCCCTTTTCTTTGTACTGAGGGCTCTGATTGAGCGCGATGAAGATCTGTTTCTGCAGATTGTAAACGACATCCTCGATCAATACGTTCAGCTGGCTGCCAAGATTATAGAATCGGTAATATTTCTCCCGAAAGAATCCGGGAAAAACAATTTTGATCAGCTTGTTCAAAATATCCCTGACAATCTCGGTATCCGGCTGCTCAAACAGGTTCATTTTATTGATATACCGGTCCTCATTTTTGTAATCACTTAAGATGTTTCCGACAATTTCCTGCATCTTCTGATCTGCAGTAGTGTGTCCCATGTTGATATCCTCCTGCTTTTTGAGGTGCTCTCTGCCTGCACCCCGTTGCACTCTATAATTCCTAATATATTAACTGACATAGCATAAAATTATAGTACTATTCGCCACCCAATTTGTCAACACGCCCTCTTTTCACTTTAACAGTGTACGAAATCATGGTATAATGACCTTATTCAGGGCATGAAACGGCCGAATGGCCATCCATACCATGATGCGGAGCAA
>JAFLRN010000040.1:0-19750 GCA_022511385.1 Acetatifactor sp. | reverse complement strand
TGCGGAGCAATCATGGTATATTGTCCTTATTCAGGGCATGAAACGGCCGAATGGCTATCCATACCATGATGCGGAGCAATCATGGTATAATGTCCGCAAAGGGCAGAGTCAAGTGACTGAAGGTACAGCTGCCGAGCTCGCTCGAGCAGCTGTGCATTCAGGCATTTGACGAGCGAAGCGACGCTGGAACGCAGAGCGTTTCAGCGCTCTGCGTTTCAGCGCTCTGCCCGCAACTTGCAGTAACATAGCCCAATCCACAAGGAAGAAAAGGAAGACCATGGACACAAAAAAGATTTTTGAAATATTGGAAATTGCAGAAACAAAGAACGAAACCCTCATCAAGGAAGCCTACCGCAGCAAGCTTGTAACAGTAAATCCGGAGGACAATCCCGAGGGATTCAAACGGCTTCGGGAGGCCTATGAGACCGCCCTGAGATTTGCCGCATTGCAAGAAGAGCCATTGATGGAGAAGGCTGATGACCCTGTCAGTCTGTACCTGGAGCGGCTGAACGGCGTCTACCGCAGCCTGTCCCGAAGGCTTGATACAGAGGAATGGAAAGCTTTGCTTAAGGATGAGCTGCTGGACGATCTTGACCTTGGCGAAGATGCAAAATGGCAGCTGTTCCGTTTTCTTGCATCAAACTATAAGGTGCCCACAGAAATCTGGCGCCTGCTGGACCAAACCTTTCATATCAGGGAGGAGGCACAGAAATTCAAGGAGCATCTGCCTGTAAATTTCGTGGACTTTATTTTATGGTCCTGCACCGAGGAAGCAGCACTCTCCGAGTTCCCTCTCCATCAGCTGACCGGCAGCGACACGGCGGATTACGATGAATTTTTACTTAAGCTGGATGAACTCTCATCACTGGCCGGCCGCCAGAGGGAATATGAGGATAATGCCTTGTGGCTTAAGGAGCAGGCACAAAAAATAGCGTATCTGGAGACCCTGGGTATCTCCCATCCCTACTATGAGCTGGAAAAGGCACGATATGCAATGGAGGATGACCGGTCGGAAGATGCGCTGCAGGCTGCCGACGCCCTGCTTGGGCCGGGAACAGAGGATGCCCGGCTTCTGCTGGGCTGTGCAAGAATTTACAAGCGCTGTGGGCGGGAGGCGGATGCCGAACAGATCTACCGGGACTTTTTGGAGTCAGATACGCCGAAAGATGCGGATCAGACAGAGGAGGCAGTGAAAGACCAGAATCAGGCTGGGGCTGCAGTGAAGGAGCAGACTCAAACAGAAGAGACTGCAAAGAGCAAACGCAATCACAGCCCTGCCAATATATATACCTCAGCCATGGCGTTGGCGGATATTCTCATGAACCGGAAGGAATACACCCAGGCCAGAGAATATGCCATTCAGGCAATGGATTCTTACCATACGGAGGAAGCAATACAGCTTCTGACTAATTCCAGCAACGCCATCATAGAGCAGCTGACTGGTGAGCAGGCTCCTGCAGAAGATCTCAGCATAGAAGACGGAATCCTGCTGGCAGACTGCTATCTGGATACAAACCGTGCCGCAGAGGGCGTGGCATATTTTGATGAGCATCCCGTGCTGACGGAAGATTCCACCAAATGTCACCGGATGAAAGCCCTGCTCTTAAACGCCGGCGAAAGATATGAGGAAGCCCTGACAGAAACTCTTCAGTGGCGCAAATGTCTGGATACCGATCCGGAAGCGAAACCTTCTCTGTTTGTCCGCAGTCTCGTTCTTGAGGCCCGGGTGCGGGAACAGCTTTATAAGGCACACCAGGACAAACAATCCCAGGAAGCTAAAAGCCAGAAGGAAGCCGCTTTTGCTGCCTTCGAGGAGGCTTTCCGTCTTATGCCGGATGAAACCGAATGCCAGATCAACGCACGGATTAACAAAGTCATGTTCCTGCGGGCTCTGTGGGAGGATGAACCGTCGAGGGATTATTATCAGGAGGCGGCAGCTCTCTGCGAGGAGATCAAAGAGCTTGATAACAGCGACTACTGGGCCTATCACTACGCCCAGGAGGCATATGAAAAGCTTGGAAATGCCCAGAAGGTGGTGGACAATTTCTATGATGCAAAACGAATCTACGCTGGCATGCCGGAGATTTATGAAAGGGCCGCCAGAGTATTTCAGAACTATGAACAGTGGAACGACCTAGGCCACATTCTGAAGCAGGCCGAAGAAGCAGGCGTTACGAGTGACATCCTGAAGATCATGAAAATGGAACTGGTGCGCGTGGAGGCAAAATCAAAGCAGGAGGTATGGCAGGCGGAGGTCTACTGCAAGCGTACCATTGCCGAGTTGGAGGAAAAGCTGGAGAAGGAAACATCGGAAAGGGAAACACAGACAGCGAACGCTCTGCCGGAGGATGAACTGAAGCAGCTGAAAAGGGCTTTGTCAGAGGCTTACAGACAACGCGCATTGCTCCATGATGATAACGGAAAGATCAAGGGCTTTAAGAAGCTGGATGATATCGAGAACTGGCTTTTGCGTTCCGTGGAACTCTGGGATATGTTCTCAAACAGGTATTTCCTCGGCTATCTGTACATGTATGAAAAGGTAAATTACCAGGAAGCTTATAAGCATCTGAAGGTCTGTGAAGAAATGGGTTCCAGTCATTGGGTATTTTTCCGTATCGCCCTGTGCCATGAGGAGTGGGAACAATGGGATGATGCCATCGAATACTACAAGAAGGGCACTACCCTTGCACCGGATCATGACGACTACCTGTGGCGGATAGCCTGGCTGTACCGCCAGAAGTTTATCAGAACGGAACAGATGGAGTATTATGACGAAGCCATCAAATACCTGGATCTGCAGATGGAACGCTTCGGAGAGCATCCCAAGGACAGATGGGAAATCTGGTGGCAGTACTCCGACCTTCATTGTCGAAAGGGAGAATATGAGCAGGCGCTGACGGAAATTGAGCGGGCGCTGAAAACCAACGGACGCGGTCGGAACTGGGGACATAAGGCTGACCTTCTTGAACTGCTTGGGCGTCCACAGGAGGCTTTTGCCGCCTACGAGAAGGGTATTGAAATTTCCAGGAAGAATAAGAGCGACTACTCCTACGGTTATACGCATATCTATCAGTATTTCTGCCGTCATAGAGCCTATGAGGACGGCATTGCGTGGTTTGAATCCAAAATGGATCTGCTTCTGACTGAGGATCAGAGGGTAAAGAATCTTGGCAGAATCCTGAACTTTCACCTGAAACTGGAAAATTGGCCGAAAGCAATGGAAACCCTGGAACGGATGTACGGAGGCACCACCCTGAAGGACTTCGTATGCCGCTCCTGGAAGGATGAATGCGGCCGGATCAACGACGTGCTGGATGCTTACCAGTACTTTCTTTCCAACGAGGAACTGCACGAAAAGGCACAGGAAGCCGCTGCCCTGCTGGACCGTTTTGAGGAGTTCAAGCCGGAAGGGGAGCCCACGCCAAAAAAGATCATCCACGAGGGAAAAAGAGAGGCTTATGCGCAGATTGCCTACTGCTATTCCAATTACCTTTTGGATGATGAAACCGGTATGTTCTACTTCGAAAAATCCTTTGAACACGCAAAGCTGGCAGGCGAGGAAACGGAGAATGATGATTACCGCGGCGTGATACTGGATATCATGGGATGTCTGTGGCATTTGGGAAGGATTTCAGAGACCGTACACTTCCGGAGGCTGTTCCTGATGAACCTGGCCAAGGACTATGAGGAATGCGCCAGTCTCGGAAAAAGTCTGGAGGATATGAACATACATTCCCGTAATAGCAGGATCAATGTCTATAGCCTTTTTAAGCTGGAGTTATTCTGCGGAAATTATGAGAGAGCCGCTGAATTGCTGGAACAGATGGACTGTGCCCGCTGGTGCTGGCACTGCCGGGAAAAGGATTGCACAGAAGTTTGGGAATGTAAGGGCTATATGGCGCTGAGCCGCGGTCAGAAGGAAGAGGCTGTACGGTGTTTCCGACAAGCGGCTGCCTGCGTTCTTTTCCGAAATGATGACGCAGAATGTGAGCTGAGACGTCTGCACACTGAAACGGAACGTTAAGGGAGCCAAAGCCTTAAAAACTTGTGAACTTAAACACTTGAGAATACGAAATAAAATATCCCAGGATCACTCCCACGGAATAGGAAAATACATTTGCGCACACTGCAAACAGCATGGGAAGCTTCATATCACTGCGCATTTTATAGATGATACCCTCCGTCACAATGGCCAGCAGCTCCAATACAATGGTTACATATGTTAATGCAAACGGAAAATAAAGCCTTGTAAGGATATGACATCCGACCACAATGGGATTTGTCAGGAGATTGACTGCTACCACCAGACGGAAATACCGTTTGTCTATTCTCCAAAGGAACGCAAAAAGAAATTCCAGAAGAATCGTCAAGCATAGGGATAAAGCCAGTGATTTTATGACCCACATATAAACTTACCTTTTATTATGATGTATATCATGATCATGAGCGAGAGTAATGCCCCTGCTGCATACTCCATATTTCCCGGCATCACGGATGTATAACCGTAATACTTGGGCAAAAATCCTATAAACAGTGCAAAGGTTAAGATTCCAAATGCAAACCCTTTGGCTCCCGGCAGTAGTTTTGCCATGATCCAAAGCGTTATGGGCATAGTCATGTTAAATAAAAGCATTGCACCAAGGCCGGCGATGGGCAGCTCTCCTATCAGAAACAAAACCGTAGCTGCTCCCAGGGAAACGATCACGGTTTTCCTGACGCCGGCTTTGTCACTGATCATTCCGCCCAGGGCTTTTCCAAATACTACCATGCATACTGCCGCCAATGCCAAGGCCCCCGTTTTCCACGGATAGGTCAGGATCATTCCTATGTGGGATCTCAACACTACCACAAGAAAGCAGGCTGCCAAAAGGCTTGCTTTTCCGCTGAAATCTATGTCCAGATCTGAATTTACGGACTGCAGGCTTCTTCTTCGTCTGAAATTCAAATAGAGAAACAGGAACGATATGCCAAAGAGAACCAACGCAAGCGCTAATAGTACGCCAAAGCTGTTGAGGTGTTCGCTCTTTCCAATGAGCGTCCCAAAGAAGATTCCGAAGGCACCAGGTGATACAAATATGCCCAGCAGGCCCATCTTCTCTTCGCTCTCGTTCAGTACCTCTAACCCACCGCCTATGTGGAAACAGCCATTGCCTACTCCTAAGACCACGGCGGCGAATAGGCTCTGCTCATGAAATAGAAAGCTCAATACGATCAGCAGACATCCCAGGGATGCCATACACGCATTTCTATTCCATTTATCTGCTATGATCCCTATGGGCATTTGTAGCGCAAATGCACAGAAATTATAAAGCAGGAGGATCAATGCCCAGTCCTGCGATCCTCTTAACCAGCCCATCATATAGGTTGCACAGGACAAATCCACGACAAAATGGCCAAGGGAATAGACTGCAACCTGTGTCTTACTCAGTCTCATCGTCTTTTTTATTGTTATCCTTTTTCTTTTTGTTTACAAACAATGCGACAAGCAATGCGGTTATGATCAATACAATGACTATGATCACATATGGCAATATCTGCATGAATGTGTATTCTGCCACCTCTACAGGGTCAAATACGACATCCCCGCCAACGAGAGTATCTGGCTCTTCATAAATCAAATCCGCATGTACTGCTGTCGAGGCGAGTATAAAAGTGCTTATGAATGCGCATGCCAGACTAAATACCTTTCTTAATTCCTTCATAGCTTTTCTTAATTCCTTCATAGCTTTTATCTTTCCTTTCTCTTCGCTCAAGATACAGACAAGTAATGAGAAATACGCCTATACGCTTGTATCCACCAGGGCTCCCTTGATATCCTCAGCCACCAGCTTCATCTTGTCCACGATATTCTGGACTTCCTGTTGGATGTTTTCCTTTGACTGATCCAGCTCCACCATTTCCTCTACAGGAGCGTTCTCCACAAGCTCCTCCAGTTCCTCCTGGCGCTCGTCGCGTTTCTCCTGAAGCTCTTCCAGCTTTTCCTTCTCTTCTTTCAGTTTCTCGGCCTTCTCTTCTCTCTCCGCCTGTTCCTGATCCAGATGCTCCCTGGCTTCGCTCACCACCATACCGATGATGTCGTCGCTGGCTGCATCCAGCACTTCCTCCGCCCGCTCCTGGGCGCCCACCATGGTGTTCTCAGGCTTCCTTTTCAGCTTTGCCAGCTTTGTCTCCCTGATCATGGCATTTTCCACAATGATGTCATTCTTGTTATTTGTCAGAATCCCTTGGTTATATTTCTGCCGCTCATCCAGCTCCTGCATTCTTTCCCTGTATTCCTCGGGCTGTTTGTCTAACGGAGTATCCTCCGAGACACCGTAGCGCTCCTTGAGCTCCTGCCTCAGCTGTTCCACTTCCCGTTGATCTTCCTGGATTTGTTTGTTCTCTTCCTGCAGCTGAAGGATATGTTCCCTGCTCTCGTCCATGCCCCGGTCAATCGCCTGATCTCCCGCCCAGGCATCACGGACAATCTTGAGGGCTTCCTGTCTTGCCTGATTCTTTCTCTGCTGAATCCTTTCCTGCAGAGTCAGGTTGCCTTGGAAATCACCGGCGAAGATGGTCTTGCGGTCCTTATTGTCTTTTTCTGGATTGTCGCCGGCGTTCACCACATGGGCAAAGTCCGGTTCTGCGCCTGCGAACAGTGTTATGTTTGTTTCAACCTTCATGGCAGTTTCCTCCAAGAAAAATTTCCTTATCTCTTTGATCAGCCGGACAAGAACAAGTCCCTATAAAAGTTTTTTCGGTTATCGGAAACGTTTTATTTAGGATGTGATATTACATCAGTCAATGCCCCCTCAGTCAAAGCGATAAAATGTGACACCCCAGCCATGATCCAGCTCCAGCATATAATGAGGCATAGAAGTTTTCGTATTTCCCCAGCCAAATCTGTAAATATAAAACCTGTCAACACTGCCATGGTTCAGGCCCTGATACATATGTGTCAGCTTTTCGTCCTCATGATCAAAGGAAACTCTGTATATTCCATCCAGATCTAATGACCGAAAATACTCTTCTATGGTCTCTCCATGCAAAAAGTATGTCTTTCTTCCTTCAAAATAGGTAGTGGAATACACGGAAAACGGGCTGACACGTTCCTCCAGATATTTCTCATAACCGTCAAAGGTAAATATCTCCATATCCCAAAGCTCGCCTGCCTTTTCTCCGTCGACATACTCCCACCGTATAAAGCCCAATCCCCGGGTTAGTTTCTCGTCACAATACAGAGAAAGCCGCAGCATCATATAGGGAGTCCACTCATACTCATATTCGTAAAACAGATTCTCCTCCGAATATCCCTGTTCCGCCAGAAATGCCGCCTCCTCTCCCGGCTCGATCTCATAAGTGCTAAACTGGGCATTGGGGTCACTTCTGTAGCCGCCAAATTCCCAGTTATGCTCCTTCTCGGTGAATTTGTAAAAGTTCACATCCCAGCCGTGGTCCAGCTCCAGAAAATAGGCGGGCACATTGCTTTCATCCTGATAAATATAATAGCCCTCCACACTGCCATGGGTCACATAGGCGTCAGTATGAGCAAGTCGCTCCCTCTCATCATAATGACTGACTTGCCAGGAAAACCATGTGCCAAAAGCCATATACGGCGCAGAGGAATGTTTATAGACCTTTTTTGTCAGTTTGCCCTCATCATCGTAGGTGAAAGTTACATCTATGATATACTGGTCATACCAATCCTCATCGTCCTCCTCCGCCAGAGGGGAGTCCAGAGGAGTGCCCGTGGACTGAAAATGCACTGGTCTGCCTTCCCCATCATACTCATAATTTTCCCTGTAATCCGTCACAGCTTCTTCGCCGGTGGTTCCATAGATTGACAGCACGGAAAAAGGATCCGGATAATGCCAGCTGATCTCCTGACAGCAATTGAAGGCAAACCCATAAGAATAATTCCCGGTTTCCTCCCCGTCCACGATGCCGCATCCCACCTCCCGCTCTTCGTCATAATACAGTTCCACAATGGAATAGCCGTCCTCGCCGGTATGGACATAGAATGGCATATCATCCTGAAAGCCGAACATCTCCAGAAATTCCGACTTGACTTCTTCGCTTAAAGCTTCACCATTCTCCGCCAGGATCTGGAGAAAAACGCCCTTGAAGTTGAATATATCCTCTTGGGTATCATCAGGCTGATTCTGCAGATGCCCGGCTGATGAATCCTTATTGGCATTATTGGCAGCATCTGGAACTTTGTTTGCACTATCAGCGCTATCAGCTTCCATCGGTGTCGCCGTGGACGCAGATGCGCTCTCCAAAGTCTTGCCTGCCCCACTGTCCTGAACTCCGCAGCCACTTAAAATAAGCAACAGTTCTGTTGCTGCTATAACAGCTCTCTTTCTTATTCTCTTTATTAACATGGTTTTCGTTGTTTTTATTCTTTTCACTATTCTCTCCAGAAATGGAAATGATTACCCCGCAAACTGACTGTTATACAGCGTAGCATAAAATCCACCCTGTGCAAGCAGCGTCTCATGATTCCCCTGCTCAATAATATTCCCATCCTTCATCACCAGAATAATATCCGCCTCCTGGATAGTAGAGAGCCTGTGTGCCACGATAAAGCTGGTCCTGCCCTCCATCATTTTTGCAAAGGCGTTCTGAATCTTTAACTCCGTTCTGGTATCAATGGAAGATGTCGCTTCATCCAGGATCAGCATGGGCGGCAGGCACAGCATCACTCTCGCAATGCACAGAAGCTGCTTCTGGCCTTGAGAGAGACTCCCCCCATCCTCAGTGATCACCGTATCGTACCCTTGCGGCAGACGCTTAATGAAGCTGTGGGCATGGGCCGCTTTGGCTGCCTGCTCCACCTCTTCCGCTGTGGCTTCGGGCCTTCCCATGCGAATGTTATCCATGATTGTCCCCGCCCGCAGCCAGGTCTCCTGGAGCACCATACCGTAGCTGGTGCGAAGGCTGCCGCGGGTAATATCCCGGATGTCGGTACCGTCCACCTGAATGCCGCCGCTGTCCACGTCATAAAACCGCATCAGCAGATTGATCACCGTGGTCTTGCCGCATCCCGTGGGACCCACGATGGCCACTCTCTGGCCAGGCTTCACTTCCAGGTTAAAATCCTGAATCAGCTTTTTCTCAGGCACATAGCTGAAGTATACATTTTCCAGCTTCACATTGCCTTTCGCGTCCGTCAGCACTCTTGCATCCTCGCTGTCCGGTATCTGGGGCTCCTCGTCGATCAACTCAAAAATTCTCGCCGCACATGCCAGCGCATTCTGCAGCTCCGTGATCACGCCGGAAATCTCATTAAAGGGCTTCGTATACTGGTTTGCATAGCTTAAAAAGCAGGAAAGCCTGCCCACGCTGATACCGCCCCGAATGGCCACGAACGCCCCGAAAATGCCAACGCCCGCATACACCAGACTGTTGACAAAGCGGGTGGACGGGTTGGTGATGGAAGAAAAGAAAATGGCCTTCAGGGAGCATTTCTCCAGCCTGTCGTTAATCTCCGCAAACTGCCCCCTGACCGCTTCCTCCCGGGAAAAGGTCTTCACAATCTTTTGGTTTCCGATCATCTCCTCGATCAGGGATGTCTGCTCTCCCCTGGTCTCCGACTGGAGCTTGAACATGGAGTAGGTTCTGGTTGCGATAAACCGGGCAACCAGGAAGGAAACGGGAGTGATACACACCACCACCAGGGCGATGGGCACATTAGTCACCAGCATGAAGATCAGCGTGCCACCGATAGTCAGCACCCCCGTAAACAGCTGGGTGAAGCCCATAAGAAGTCCGTCCGCAAAGGTATCCACATCCGCGATCACGCGGCTGACGATATCGCCATAGGAATGGGCGTCCAGATATTTTAACGGCAGCTCTTCCAGCCTGTGGAAAGCATCCTCCCTGATATCCTTCACCACATGATAAGTGATATGGTTGTTGCAGCTGTTCATTACCCACTGCGCCACCGCAGTCGCTGCCATGGCAATGCCAATCTTCCACATAATGTCAAACACTGCCGGAAAGTCCACCTTACCCTCGCCCAACAGAAGGTCCACAGCATCTCCCGTAAGGATTGGTACGTAGAGGGTCAGGATTACGGTCACGGCAGCCAGTAACAGGGAAAATCCCACCAGGGGCCAGTATCTGCGAATATAGCTCAATACTTGCTTTAAGGCAGACATCTGATTGTACTGTTTGCCCTCTATGTTTTTACCCGCCGTCAACTTATCTGCCGCCATCCTGCACACCTCCTTCCTTTTCTCCTTTCTCCGTGGCCTTCAGCCGCTCTTCCGGATACTGGGAATAATAGATTTCCTGATAGACCCCGCAGTCCGCCAGCAGCTCCTCATGGGTTCCGATTCCCGCCATCTCACCGTCGTCCAACACAATGATCTTGTCCGCATGGCGTATAGTCGAGGCTCGCTGAGAGACGATGAACGTCGTGGTCTCGCCTTCAATGCTGCGCAGCGCCGCCCTCAGCTTCGCGTCTGTTGCATAATCCAATGCCGAGGCGCTGTCATCCAGAATCAATATCTCCGGTCTGCGCACCAACGCCCTTGCAATGGTCAGCCGCTGTCTCTGGCCGCCGGAGAGGTTTTTACCGCTCTGGGCAATCTCTGCATCAAGCGCTCCTTCCTTGCCCTCCACCACCTCTCTGGCCTGGGCCAGGTCGATGGCACGCCACATCTCTTCCTCTGTGGCGTCAGGCTTACCCCACTGCAGATTGCTGCGGATGGTTCCTTTAAAGAGCACCGCCTTCTGGGGCACAACGCCGACCCGGCTGCGCAGACTGATTTCCGGCATCTGCCCGATATCCTGACCCTCCAGCCGCACCGCCCCTTCCGTGGCTGGATAAAAGCCGGGAATCAGATTGATCAGGGATGTCTTGCCGGAACCGGTGCCTCCGATGACGCCCACAGTCTCGCCCCTGTTCACCGTAAAATGAATATCGTGCAGGGTCTCTGCGCCAGCGTCAGCGTAGGTCAGGGAGACGTGGTCGAATTCTATGTATGGCATTTCCCTGCGTCCCTGTATGGATGCCTCATACAATGCACTCCCTTCGTTATCTGCAGTCTGTCCCGCACTTACCGTCCGCTCTGCGTCTGCTGTCTGCAAAACCACACCAAACTCCTCATTCTGAATCTCAAACACATTAGCTACACGGTCTGCACATGCCAGCGCCTTGGTGATGGTGACGATCAGGTTTGCAAGCTTCACCAGCTCCACCAGAATCTGGGACATATAATTGATAATAGCCACTACCTCGCCCTGGGTCAGATTGCCCATATTGACCTGGATGGCGCCAGTATAGATCAAGGCAATGATCGCTCCGTTTACGATCACATAGGTGACAGGATTCATCACTGCGCTAATTTTTCCTACAAATATCTGGCTATCCGCCAGGGCCTTGGTATATCCCTGAAATCTTGCCTCCTCCTCATGCTCCTTATGGAAAGCCCTGATCACCCGAACACCGGTCAGATTTTCCCTGGTAACGCTCAGCACCCGGTCCAACCCCGCCTGGACCTTCTTATAAAGCGGCATGGTCCACACCATGATGCCAAACACTACCACTGCCAGCAGAGGAATGGCCACCACAAAGATCAGAGCGCTCTTCACATCAATGGTAAATGCCATGATCATGGCTCCGAACACGATGATCGGAGAACGCAAAAACAGCCGTAGCACCATATTCACTCCGGACTGTACCTGATTGATGTCACTGGTCATGCGGGTGATCATGGTGGAGGTTCCTGCTTTGTCAATGTTAGTGAAATTCAGACCCTGGATATGATCAAACAGCGCCTGCCGCAGCTTAGCCGAAAAGCCCACTGCTGCTTTGGCGGCAAAAAACTGGGCCGTAATGGAAGCCACGAGTCCTACCACCGCCAGTGCCAGAAGGCATGCGCCCATCTTACCGATATAGCCCATATTCTCTTCCGCAATGCCACGATCAATGATATTCGCCATCACCAGGGGCACAAGCAGCTCAAACCCGGCCTCCAGCAGCTTAAACAGCGGCGCCAGTATCGTCTCCTTCTTATAATCGGATAAGTATTTCAGCAAACGTTTCATAGGATAACCATGCCTTTCCAATATTATTTAACACTACCTTCCAATATCTCCTCATACTAAATTTCCCTGCTCTACTGGCGGCTATGTCTGAAATCTTATTTTCAGCTCCCATACTGACACAGAGCAATTCCATACCCTTCCAATGTCCACTCCTGCCAGAAAAGCGGCGGAGCATCCTCAGCATCTGCTGACAGCTGCTTCTCTCCAATGGCTGTCTTTTCTCTTTCCATGGCCGACTCTGCTCCTTCCACGGCCAGCAGTCCCCCTTCCACTGCCGGAAGCACGCTTTTATCTATCACCGCTGCAATCCCTTGGCCGATCAGCTTTCCATAGGCCTCCTTGCGGGTCCACAGCTGATAGAACAGTTGCTCCCGTTCTTTCCGGTCATGGCATGCTTTCAAAGCCTTTTTCTCCTCCGTCGAAAAAAAACGCTCTGCCAGCCGGTCTATGTCCGTCCGTTTATACTGTTGGATATCCACACCAACTTCCTGCCATGAAAGGGCACAAACTACATAGTTTCCGGAATGAGACAGATTAAAATAAAAAGGATAATCCCTCAGATAGGGCTTTCCCTTCTCACCGTAATACATTTCTAAATCCAGGGTCTGCCCAAGCAGACCAAGTATCCGGGGCACTGTATACACTGACAGTTGACATGAATATTTTTCCCTCACCGGAAACTCAATATCCTGATCTGCTTCCGTCCGGGTGCAGATTTTGCTGCCACGTGTTTCTTCCAGAGCCTCCTGCACCGCAAGCTGCAGAAGCAATCCTGCACCCAGACATGCCGCCCGGGGTTCTTTCATCCTCATGCGCTCCGCTTTTTTTCTGCGAATCCCATCCACTTTATCAAAGGATTCCCTGAAATACTTTTCTACGTCTGCGCCCTCAAAAAATTCCTTCAGTGAGAGCAAATAGCATCGTCCTCCCATACGTTTCCCCGACCGCCTAAGAAAACCCCAGATCTGCACCTGGGGTTCTCACTTATTTCGTTATTTATTTTCATTCATGTATTACTGAATATCCGTAACCGTTGGCAAAGGCATCTATTCGGATCCCGTCCTTACAAAGGGAACAAGCCTCAGGTGCAGAGGTCATGTAATCCGGAAGATCAGAAATATTAAACAGGGACTTGATGGGAACGCCCATTATACTGTTTGCAATACTGAACACCGCGCTGATACCGCTAATGGTAGCGCCATAATAGCTCAGGGTCTGCACAGCTTTTGCAACGGTTTTACCGGTTGTAGCGGAGTCTAAAAGAAGCAGTATATTTTTTCCTTTGATCATGGGAATATAATTCTCCCGAAACATAAGTTGGTTGGTATTCACAAATTCCGGTGTGACAATATAAATGGTCTTATGGGCATTCATGGAATAAATTCCTGCTCTGGTCAGATCCTCCGCCAGAAATGCACCGATAATCTCACATCCGTCCATACACACTATGGTATCTACCACTGTAGTGGCAACAATCTGTTCACTGAGAGCCTTCGCTGTTGCTGAAGCCTCACTCAGTCTGTGTTTCAGATTTGTCATATCCAGAAAGTAATTGACATGGGAATTAGGTGTGACAAAATGTCCCGGTACTGCTTTCAAAACAACGTTTGCATTCGTTTTACACGGAATTTTGATTGGATCTCGCATAGGCAGCCCTCCTCCAAAAATGTATTGTGTGACAATTCCACAATTATATTTTAAATCATTAGACAACTTATTGCAATCTTTAATTCTAAATAATTCTATCTTTAAAACTAAATTTCTGGCAGACACGCTTCCGCTCGAGCCAGCACGTAAGCTGAACCAGCTCTGCATGACAGAGCTGGCTTGAAAGTACCTCGCCAAGCGCCAACGTGTTTCTACGGTCTGTCAGAAGAATCTTGGCAGTACTGGTCTGAATTATGCAAGGTGTGATACGTAACCGTCAATTCATTCATCAGCTGGTAATCGCACTCTTCACAACACTCAGACACAGCTCCTCCAGCTGCCCCGGATCCACCGTTCCCGGTGCCTCCGACATCAGGCAGGACGCATCCTTCACCTTCGGGAACGCGATCACCTCTCTGATACTCTCCGCCTTCACAAGCAGCATCACAAACCGGTCCAGACCGATGGCCAGCCCTGCATGAGGCGGTACACCGTACTTAAAGGCATCCAACAGGAACCCAAACTGTTCATGGGCCTTCTCCTTCGTAAAACCCAGCGCCTCAAACATTCTCTCCTGTACGTCGCTCTGGAAAATTCTCACGCTGCCGCCGCCCAGCTCCACACCGTTCAGCACGATATCGTAAGCCTTTGCCCGCACCTTTCCGGGATCCGACTCCAGCATCCCAAGATCCTCCTCCATGGGCATGGTGAAGGGATGATGCATGGCCATAAATCTCTCTTCCTCGTCACTCCACTCAAACTGTGGAAACTCCGTCACCCAAAGGAAGTTGAACTTACTGTTGTCGATCAGCTCCAGCTGCTTTGCCAGCTCCACTCTCAACGCTCCCAGCACAGACCATACAATCTTCAGCCTGTCCGCCGCAAACAACAGCAAATCCCCCGCTTCCCCTTCCATGGCCTCCACCAGATTCTTCAGCTCCTCCTCGGTCATGAACTTTGCAAAAGAGGATTTATAGGTGCCGTCAGGCATCACGGACAGATATGCCAGACCCTTGGCGCCGTAGCCCTTAGCAAACTCCACCAGCGCATCAATCTTTTTCCTGGGCATCTCCGCCTGGCCCTTCACATTGATACCCCGGACGCTTCCGCCGGCCTCCAGCGCACCAGTAAACACACCGAAGCCACAGCCCTTCACTACATCGGATACATCCTTAAGCTCCATGCCAAACCGGGTGTCCGGTTTATCGGTTCCAAAACGGTTCATGGCCTCATCCCAGGACATGCGCGAGATGGGCAGCGCCACCTCCAGGCCGATAGCTTCCTTACACACCTTTGCCACCATCCGCTCCGTGGCATCAATCACATCTTCCACATCCACAAAGGACATCTCCAGATCCACCTGGGTAAACTCCGGCTGTCTGTCCGCTCTTAAGTCCTCGTCCCGGAAGCACTTTGCAATCTGAAAATACCTGTCATATCCCGAGCACATCAGCAGCTGCTTAAAAATCTGGGGTGACTGAGGCAGGGCGTAAAAGCAGCCGGGATGGACACGGCTGGGGACAAGGTAGTCCCTTGCGCCTTCGGGGGTGGACTTATTTAAGATAGGGGTCTCAATCTCCAAAAATCCTTCCTCACTTAAGAAGGAACGAATTGTCGTGGTAATCTTGCTCCGAAGGATCAGATTCCGCTGCAGGTCGGGTCTGCGCAAGTCCAAATAACGGTACTTTAACCGAAGCTCTTCCTTTGTCTTGGAATCCTCCTCAATGGGGAAGGGCGGGGTCTCCGCCTCAGACAAAACTCTCACCTCTGTGGCCCGGATCTCGATTTCGCCGGTAGCAAGGTTTTCATTGACCGCACCGGCCCTTTTTTCCACTCTGCCAACCACTGCTACCACAAATTCGCTGCGAAGCTTTTCCGCCTTTGCGAAGTTATCCGCACCGCAATCGCTCTCCTCAAAGATTACCTGTAGAATGCCTGCACGGTCTCTCAGGTCCACGAAGATGATACCGCCCTTGTTACGCTGCTTCTGGACCCAGCCCATGACGGTGACGGTCTCGCCTGCGTTTGCAGCGGAAAGCTCCCCGCAGCGATGTGTTCTCTTTAAACCCTTCATTGATTCTGCCATGATTTCCTCTTTTCTGCCGCTTACACGGCCTTTCCTCTGATCAGTTCTTCAGTGCCTCTTTATAAAACTCCACGAACTCCTGATAGCCCTCCGCTGTCAGCTGCTCCTTCTGGAATTTCTTGTTCTTATTCATCCGGGCCACCAGCACCTGATTCCCGTTCTCCCTGGCCTTCTGAGCCTGCGCGATCACATCACACAGCGCCTGACCGCCAACACCCTTCTCGATGAGGTATGCCACTTTCTTTGGCTTGTCGGGAATCTGGAAACCGCTCTCCAGGAGAAGCAGGATGATCCGCTCAAAGCCGATGGAAAAACCGCAGGCCGGAACGTCGTTTCCGGTGAACTTCCCTACCATCTTATCATACCTTCCGCCGCCACCGCAGCTGCCGCCGAACTCCGGGATTGCAATCTCAAAAATAGTTCCAGTATAATAGGACATGCCCCTTACCAGTGTAGCGTCGAACACCATCTGAAAATCTGCTGCCTTGGTTGCCTGTACACTGTCAATGATCTCCTGCAGCCCCTCGGTGACAGAAGGCTCCAGCACTCCCTCCAGCTTCTCCGCCAGATAGGCAACGCCGTTCTCCGCCTGCTCCAGGCCTCTGTACAGCTCCAGATATTTATCCACGCTCGCCTTCTCAAAGCCGTTCTCCAGAAGCTCCGCTTCTACCCCCTCCAGACCAATCTTGTCCATCTTGTCCAAGGTGATGAACACGCTGTCGTAGGACTCCTCCGAAAAGCCGCCGTAGGCTGCCATTGCCTTCAGAATCTGCCTGTCATTGATACGGATTTCAAAGCCTTTGAAACCCAACCGACCCAGAGTCGTTGTGGTCGCAAGAATCAGTTCGATCTCTGCCAGGTTGGTTGGCTCTCCAAAAATATCGATGTCGCACTGCATAAACTGGCGGTATCTGCCTCTTTGAGGCTTGTCTGCACGAAACACATTGCCCATCTGCAGTGCCTTAAAAGGCGAGGGCAGATTTGCCGCATTATTGGAATAATACCGTACCAGTGGCACAGTCAGATCATACCGCAGACCGCCGTCCACTACTTCTTCTTCCGTAGTTGCCGCAGCCACATTCAGCTTCTCGCCCCGCTTTAAAATTTTGAATATTAGCTTTTCATTATCTCCCCCTTGTTTATTGGTCAGATTCTCAATATGCTCCACACAGGGAGTCTCTATAGATGTAAATCCAAACTTGCCGTAGGTCTCCTTGATCACGCGGATGCAGTAATCTCTGATCTGCATCTCCTCCGGTAGAATATCCTTCATACCCGTCACGGGTTTCTTGCTCAACGCCATATTTTCCTCACAATCCGCCGCTCTCAGCGGCTTTTTCATATAACATATAAATTACCATAATCAACCTTTTTTTTCAACAAAAAAGCATCTTTTTGAGATGATTTTATTAAAGCATCGGTCAGACCTCTTTCTCCTGGGATCTGAACAAAAAAAGCAGCAAACCACATCTCTATGATTTACTGCTTTGCTGTGCCTGTCAATTTGGTACAATGATCATGCCAGGATAGGCTCCCTTTTCGCTACGATGGCTTCTATTTCCTTGCCATATCTTCTACTTTAAATCAATTAAGGAAAGAATCGGAAGGATGTTTATATACATCTCTTCAAATCGGAATTCGCTCTCTGCACCTTCTTTTTCCAGGATGAACGGTGCAAATTCTCCCTCAAGACAATCCTTGACTCTTTCTGCCTGAACCCCGGACTCATCACAGATTTGAGCCACTGTTGCATATGCATCTTCCGAGTGAATCGTTAGCCGGTAAAGGGCAGCGGCAATTTTCAAGTTCTTCGTGTCGCTGAATGGTTTTATGATCGACACAATTCGATTGATATCCGGGTTCATGAGTGTCAGGCTCTTATTCCTTGAAAAGAACACCGCACCACTCCGCATTATTGTAGTGATTTCCGGAATACTCCAGCAGGAATACCCCCATTCAGCCTCACCGGCGAGCTCGATAGCATCATCAGTGTCCCATCCCATGTTAGAATATGGTTCCGCGATCATTTCCTTAGAAAAAATAATTACATGCAGCGCCGCTGCCATCCGAAAGATAAAGTCAAGATCATCACCCTTGGGAAGCGCTTCAATCTTCTTGCGAAGCATCAGTACGATATCTTCGGATGTAGAAACCGGTGTATACCCAAGCAGCTCATCCACTGAAACTTCAAACAGTTTTGCAATATCCGGCAGGAGCTGGATATCCGGGCAGCACTGCGCCGACTCCCATTTGGAAACGGCCTGATTGGTTACACCAAGAGCCTTTGCCAGGTCTTCCTGGGTAAGTCCTTTTTGCTTTCTTAAAAATGCAATTTGCTCGTTGATCTTAATTTCTGTCATATGCTTGTCACCTCGTTTAGATTTTTTGTAGCTACAATATTATTTTACCGATATGAAGCTATAAAAACAATAACGCAACAGTTTGACAAATTTATATTTCTCCCAACCTCCGGTTGGATTTTTACTTCATTTTCTGACATAAAAGGTGAGACGCTGCTCCAAGTTCCTTATCATGGTTATCGGTAGACCACTCGTCCAGTGTAGAAGCAATGTAGAAATCATATCCTTCATCATCGAATCCGCTCATGATGTTGTATCCAGTATCGCTGTCGCAACAGTCGTTCATTGACAGGAATGTCGCTACAAAATATAATATAGAAGCAGGCTAATACAGAAAACGAAACAGATTTGAGGAGGTTTTTATGGGATTGATGGAAAGACCTGCCGTCACCACTTTGGCAGACGGCGGAAAGTATTGGGAGCATGAGTACGAGAAGTTCTACCTGAAGGCGTACATACCGGCGAACAAACTTGACGGACAAACGAACAATTACGGTTTCCGTGCACCGCTTCTTTTGGTCTTTGAGGAAAACCGGCAGACAAAAGAAGAGGCAATCGACTTTGCCGAAAAGAGCGGACTAAGCAGCATTGCAGCGTCGGTGGATTCCAGCGTCCTCTTTATTTATCCGACAAATGAGGGCGGATGGAAAAATGCCGGGGCGGAATTATATGCCGACCTGATAGCAGAAGTGAAAATGGATCCCGTCTATTCGGATGGAATGGTCGAGCTGACCAACTTCTTTACCCGGGAGTTCATGGGATATTTTATACGGGGAGCGATATTCCGTGCAGATATTTACAGCTTCGGCGAGTCAGCGGACTATGTGGCAACGCATCTTCTGAAGACCGTTCAGGGAGAATACCTTTGGGGTCCCGGTGAGATCACGCCAGCTATGTGCTCCATGCAGAATCTAAGCGTGACTCCGGTAGTGGAACGCAAGGATATCGGTATCCTGAGCGTGGGCAACTCAGAAGAAATAAACAATGCTTTTAAGGACTGCACAAATCTGCTCATAAAGCAGGCACCGGATTACAAATCTGACTTTGACTGTTTTGTAAAGAAATTTAAAATGTGGTGCGGCAATATGGAGTTCGAGCCTGATTTTAAGGCGCTGAATATGACGGAAGAGGCGGGCTGTACACTTGTAAAGACATCCCCTGACAACCGCGGCGCATTCAAAGGCAGTTTGCAGCACAAGGTGGGCTATTTCGCCTACTACAACAACGGCCTGTTTGAAAAGGGCCCCGTTCCGTTAGTCATGGGCTTTCACGGCGGCGGCGATTCCTCTATGTTTTTGACCTTTGTATCCGGCTGGTATGAAGTCGCCCACAAATACGGTTTTCTTTTCGTTTCTCTGGAAAACCACCAGAATGTGACCGCCACAGAGATTGTGGAGGTGATCGAATATCTGAAGAAACGCTATCCCATAGATGAGCATCGCATTTACGGAACCGGCTTCTCCATGGGCAGCGGTAAGTCCTGGGACCTGTTTCAGGAGTATCCGGATATCTTCGCAGGTCTTGCTCCTGCCAGCGCACTGTTCCCGGTAAAGAACAATCCTTTTGGGAAATCCCTGAGCGACGGGCTGAACATGACCGTTCCCGTTCCGCTCTTCTATTC
>JAFLRN010000004.1 GCA_022511385.1 Acetatifactor sp. | reverse complement strand
AGGTACTTTCGAGCTTAGTGTCCGCTACGTGTTTTTCAAGCGGGAGCGTGTCTGCCGGAAGGACATTGCCAGGGCTGGGTGTCCCTTGCGGTAAACAAGGTGTAAATGGTAAACTGCCCCTTAAACTGTAAACACTTTCTAAATTTTACGAAAGAGGGGTTAAAATTTGGTCCCAAATGAGTTATACTCCCTTATAAGAACATGTAATACTCGGAGCCCCTTTTGGATCAGGGTATGCTCGCTTGTGGCAGAACATGAGAGGTGAAACATGATCAAAGAAGAATTTTACTACGATTCCAGAGATGGCATCAGTAAGCTTCACGCAGTGCGCTATACCCCGGACAGCGATGATGACATCCGCTGTGTGGTACAGATTGTACACGGTATGGCAGAATACGTGGAACGCTACGAAGAATTTTCAGAGTACCTGACCTCCAAGGGTATCGTGGTCACCGGCGAGGACCACATGGGCCACGGTAAATCCGTGGGCAAGGATGGAAAATTCGGCTATTTCTGTGAACAGGATCCCGCCACGGTTCTGGTGAGAGATGTGCACAGGCTGAAAAAAGCTACCCAGACCCTTTATCCTAATGTGCCGTACATCATCATGGGACACAGCATGGGCTCCTTTATCGCGCGAAATTATATGTTTCGTTATGGCACGGGTATTACAGGTGCGATCATCATGGGAACCGGTATGCCTGACAAAAAACTGATGGTACTGTCCAAAGCGGTGGCAGGCATGCAAAAAGCGTTTTTAGGTTCCAGGCACGTCAGTGAAATGATAAACAAGCTGGCTTTTGGAAAATATAATGCTGAAATTGCGAACGCCAGAACACAATTTGACTGGCTTTCCAGGGATGATGCCCGTGTGGACCAATATATTGCGGATCCTATGTGTGGTTTCACCTTTACGGTCAATGGTTTTTCCACACTTTTTGAGTTGATTTTGCGACTACACAGAGAAGATAATATGGAGCGGATTCCGAAAAATTTACCGGTGCTGCTGGTATCCGGTACGGCAGATCCGGTGGGCGATTATGGAAAGGGAGTCCACAGGACTTACGATTTGCTGCATACGGCAGGGCTTAATGACCTGCAGTTGAAGCTGTATGAGGAGGGCAGGCACGAACTGCTGAACGAGACCAATAGAAGCGAGGTGGCACAAGACATCTATCAATGGATTGAGGAAACTGTGCTTCGCAGTGCCCCGCAGGAGTGACCATGGAAAAAACGGTGGGAATGCCCTACGAGATCAGGTGGGCAAGGGAGAGCGAGTGGGCTCCCGCTATGAAAATGATCTGGCGCACCTTTCTCCAGTACGATGGTAAAGATTATACCCAGGAAGGTATCAGAAGTTTTTTTGAGTTTATAACGGATGATGATCTGTATATGGCTTTCTTGCGGGGCGAGTATCAAATGATGGTGGCCTTGGAAAAAGGGCGTATCATTGGCGCCGGATCGCTCAGGAACAGAAATCACCTTTCGCTGTTGTTTGTGGACGGCGACTATCATCACATGGGTGTGGGCAGTACAATCCTGATACGGTTGTGTGAATATCTGGAACGTGAGATGGGGGAGCGGTATATGTCTTTAAGAGCAGCCCCTTATGCAGTGGACTTTTATAGAAAGCTTGGTTTTCGCACAGTACGACCTGAAGAGGAATACTCTGGAATACGTGTGACCACCATGGTAAAAGTTTTATAAGCCGCCTGTGCGGCAGAACGGGAGAACATATGAAATTTTTGAATATTGACAGTCCGCTGATGCAGGCGCTGAGCAAAATTGCAGATCTGTTGATTTTGAATCTATTGACACTGCTCTGCTGTATTCCCATTATTACTGTGGGACCGGCATTGACAGCTCTGAACTATATGACGCTGAAAATGGTGCGGAATGAAGAGACTTATATTGCCAGAGGATTTTTTAAGTCTTTTAAGGAAAATTTCCGGCAGAGTACTCTGATCTGGCTGTTGTTTTTGGTTCTGGGTCTTTTGCTGGCAGGCGACTATATTATCTTGATCAGTTCCGAAATGCAGTATAGCAATGTGATGCAGGTTCTGATCCTGGTGGTGGCAATTTTGGAGATATGCACGTTCCTTTATACTTTTCCAGTACTGGCAAAATTTCAGAATACGATTAAGACAACCCTGAAAAATGCGTTTCTTATCAGCATCATGCAATTTCCAAAGACAATTGTGATGATTGTCGTGTATTTAATTCCGCTGGTGATTTTTTGGATCTCTTTTCAACTGATACCGTTTGTGTTTTTCTTCGGTTTATCTGTACCCGCGTGGATTTCGGCCAAGTTGTATAACAAATTTTTTAAAAAGCTGGAAGATAAATATTGGGAAGAGCATGGCGGTAATCCTGAGGCCGGCGAGCAGGATGAGGATGTTGAGGATGAGAGGATTTTCCGGGACGAGCTGGATGAGAGTCTTCAAGGTAAAACAATTCAATAAATTATTGTACAATCTGACGAAAAAGTAGAAATATTTTTGTGCATGCTGACAAAAATTGACCACAAGTAGAAAGATTATAAGCAATTCATACAAATTGACGCAAAATATTTGTGAAATAGTGGTATGGTTTTTTTGCAAAAAGTTAGATATACTGGATATAGTGTTAAACGGCGGAAGCATGTTTAATAGATAAGTGCAGCAAATGCACAAGGAATGGAAAGGAGTTACATATTTATGGCAAGTTTATCTTTGAAGAACATCACCAAGGTGTATCCTAACGGCTTTGAGGCAGTTAAGGATTTCAACCTGGAGATCAAGGATCAGGAGTTTATCATCTTCGTAGGTCCTTCCGGATGTGGTAAGTCCACTACCCTCCGTATGATCGCTGGTCTGGAGGATATTTCCTCCGGTGAGTTGAAGATTGGTGACAGAGTTGTGAACGATGTGGAGCCTAAGGATAGAGATATCGCAATGGTATTCCAGAACTACGCTCTGTATCCTCACATGTCAGTGTATGATAACATGGCATTCGGTCTGAAGTTGAGAAAGGTTCCCAAGGATCAGATTGACAAGATGGTAAAAGAGGCAGCTAAGATACTTGATCTGACTCCCCTTTTGGATCGTAAGCCCAAGGCTCTGTCCGGTGGTCAGAGACAGCGTGTGGCAATGGGCCGTGCTATTGTGCGTAATCCTAAGGTATTCCTGATGGATGAGCCTCTGTCCAACCTGGACGCAAAGCTGCGTGTGCAGATGAGAATTGAGATTGCAAAGCTGCACCAGAGACTGGGTACCACCATCATCTACGTTACCCATGACCAGACCGAGGCAATGACCCTGGGTACCAGGATCGTCGTTATGAAGGACGGTGTGATCCAGCAGGTTGACACCCCTCAGAATCTGTATGAGAAGCCTACTAATCTGTTCGTAGCAGGATTTATGGGATCTCCTCAGATGAACTTCCTGGATGCAACTGTTAAGGTGGTTGGCGATGTTGCTCATCTGGATATTGCAGGACGCAGCATCCCTCTTCCCGCTGCTAAGTCCAAGAAGCTGATCGAGGGCGGCTATGACGGAAAGCTTGTTACCTTTGGTATCCGTCCAGAGGATGTATATGACTCTCCTGCTTTCATTGAGTCCGCTCCTCAGCAGAGCGTGTTTGAATCCACCGTTAGGGTATATGAGCTGCTTGGTGCAGAAGTTTATCTGTACTTTGATCTGGAGGAGTTCCCGATCACTGCAAGAGTTGACTCTCGTACCACTGCAAGACCTGGTGATGTTATCAAGTTCGCCTTCGATATTGAGAAGATTCATGTATTCGACAAGGAGACCGAGCAGATTATCACCAACTAATAATGGTGCTCAAGGGGGTGCTGGTGACAGCACCCCTTAACTTTTATACACTATCTTAAAGAAAGGCCGGTTTTTATAAAATGATTTCGAGTCAAACCATTCAGAACAGCATTGATGAGTTGAAAGCGATCACGAAGGTGGATTTGTTTGTGTATGATGAGTCCGGACTGCTGGTGGCATCTACCGGAGATCGAATGGAGCTTTCAAACGACCTGATCAGTGGTTTTGCATCGTCGCCGGCTGACAGTCAGGTGATCGGCGTACACCATCTATTGAAAATTTTAGATGAGGGAGAGTTGATGTATGTGCTGGTTGCAAGAGGAAACGGCGAGGATGCATATATGGTGGGAAAGATTGCAGTCTGCCAGCTTCGAAATCTTGCAATTGCCTACAAGGAGAGATTTGATCGCAACAACTTTTTCCAGAATCTTCTGCTGGATAACCTTCTCTTGGTGGATATTTACAACAGGGCGAAAAAGCTGCACATAGAGGTAACGGCACCCAGAGTGGTGTTTTTAGTGGAGACAAAGCTGGAGAAGGATGGGATAGTGACAGAGCTGTTGAGAGGCATGTTCACCAGCCAGTCAGGGGATTACATAACGGCTGTGGATGAGAGCAGCGTAATCTTGATCAAGGCCCTGGAGGAAAACAGTGGATATGAGGAAATGATGGAGATCGCAGAGACCATTGTGGCTCTGATGAACAGTGAAGCCATGTTGAATGTGCGGGTATCCTTCGGTACAGTGGTCCAGGAATTGAAGGATGTATCTAAATCTTACAAAGAAGCTAAGATGGCTTTGGATGTGGGAAAGATATTCTATGCGGAGAAGAGTGTTGCTGCATACAGCACATTGGGAATCGGGCGGCTTATCTATCAGCTGCCGGTAAATCTTTGTAAGATATTTATTGAGGAGATCTTCGGCGACAATGTGCCCACCGATCTGGATGAAGAGACCCTGAGTACCATAAGCAAATTTTTTGAAAACAACTTGAATGTGTCTGAGACCTCCAGACAGTTATTTATCCATAGAAACACATTAGTGTATAGGGTGGAAAAGATTCAGAAAAGCACAGGACTTGATCTGCGCAGCTTTGACGATGCGCTCACTTTCAAGATTGCCATGATGGTGGTAAACTACATGAAATATTTGGACAATCTGGATTATTAAGTCATTTTAAGACAACCTCCGGAATAAATATGGAATGAGCATCCAGTTCATTTCATATTTATTCCGGAGGTATTTGTATGTTATATGACAGAAAAATAAAGTATGTAGATTACTATGAAAATGGAGAAAGAGTAAAAGGCGGCGGTTTTGTGAAGCTGGAAGTGCGGGACGGTTTTTTGACAATGGATTTACATATCAAAGGGCTTTATCCTACGGATTCCTTTGTCAGGGATGTGGTGCTGAGCGGCTCGGAGACAGAGGTGGTTCTGGGTCGGATTACCCTTCAGGAGGGTGTCGGCTGCTTCAGCTATTCCTGTAAGATGACGGAGGGTATTGGCAGCACCGGTATTTCATATGAAGATTTGCGGGAGATAAAAATCCCTGTGGGCGGCAGCAGGGAACTTTGCTGTGCCTGGGGGAGGGTTACGAATAAAGCAGCCAGGCCTGCAGAATCCTTGGAAACAGAAAGCTTGGGACGAGAAAGCTCTGAACCAGAATCTGCAGAGTCAGACTCTTCGAAGCCAGGGGGTATGGCGGAGATGTCTTTGACGACAAGAGGCGAAGGAGCGAGACTACAGGAAACAGAGAGTCAAGGAGCAGGAGTTCATAAAACAGAAGCCCAGGAAACAGACACCCAGGAAGCGGAAGTTCAGGAAGGAGTAGCTCAGGAAACGGAAGTTCAGGAAAGAGAAGCTGGAGAAGCAGTGGTTGCGGAAACAGTGACTCAACAAACAGTGGTTTCAAAACCAACAATTCGAGAAACATCAGCTAAAGAAACAGCGGTTCAAGAAACAGCGGCTCAAGAAACAGTAGTACAGACAGCAGAACTTCAACAAGCAGAAGCTCTGAAATCAGAACCCTGCGAGACCGAGAATGCTGCATCAGTACCTGAGCATCAAGAGCCTGCGAACAAAGAAATAAACCAGCGCAACGAAAAGCCGGCACCGGAGCCACAGGTATCAGAAGGCAGCGGTCAACAGAAAAACAGGAACGAGTCCGAACAAAAACCGGCTGTAAAGCTATTGGAGGACAAGTGGCAGCAGCTTTCGGCTATCTATCCCCACATTAAGCCGTTTGACGACGAGCGGGAGTATCTCTCCTTAAGTCCCTCTGATTTTGTGCTGTTTCCGGAAAGCTACTATCGGGCGGCAAACAACAGTTTTTTGCTGCATGGCTTTTATAATTATAAGCATCTGATCCTTGCAAGGGTTGAGCGTCGGAGTGAGGTAAGGTACTATCTGGGTGTGCCCGGTAATTATTACGAAAGAGAAAAGCAAGTAGCTGTCATGTTCGGTTTTGAGAGCTTTGAGTGTGATAGAGAGCCTGCAAAGACGGGAGATTTCGGGTATTATTTGATGCGGATGGAATTGTGATGGCGGGCACGCCTTTGTGATTCGTCTAAAGACCGCCAGTGATGTGGGCTCAAGTCAAATTCCTTCGCAGTCAAAGGGTGGAATAAAGCTTTCTGCGGCAGTTTCGCCCTCCTGATAATAGCCCTGTTCGATACCGATCCTCTCCCCGAAGGAGAGGATTTTGTCGTATTCTTCCGTGGTGACCCGCCGATTCAACTCCTGCGGCAGATTGGCGTCTGCAAGTGGTGTAAATTGGTTCATAATACTGACAGATATGTCATTTTTATAAGTATTGTGAAGGTACCGCAAGATTTGTTTGGAATCTCTGGACTGTCCTGGCAAAAGCAGATGGCGGACAATGACGCCCCGTTTCATCAGGCCTGTTTCAGGATCAAAAACAAGCGATCCCGTCTGGCGGTACATCTCTTCAATGGCGGCAGCGGCCTTCTCAAAATAATCCGGCGCATTGGAGTATTTAGCGGACAGCTCAGGGGAACGGTATTTCAGGTCCGGCAGGTAGATGTCCACCAGGCCTTCCAACATCCGCAGGGAAGAGACCTCCTCGTAGCTGCCGGTATTGTACACTACGGGAAGCGTTAGACCCAATTGTTTTGCAAGTTCAAGACTGTATGCCACCTGGGGCAGGAAGTGGCCTGCGGTCACCAGGTTGATGTTTGCAGCTTTCTTTTCCTGAAGTTCTAAAAAGATTTCCGCCAGGCGTTCCAGGGAAATGCTTCGGCCGGTTCGGCCCAGAGCTATCTGACGGTTCTGGCAGTACACGCACTGTAGACTGCAGCCGGAGAAAAATACGGTACCGGAACCGCAGCTGCCGGAGATACAGGGCTCTTCCCAAAAGTGCAGCGCTGCGCGTGCTGCTGTGATCTCGGCGCCTTGTCCACAGAAGCCGGGCTTTTCGGAAATGCGGTCAGCATGGCAGCGCCTGGGGCAGAGAGTGCAGTCCTGCATTATCTTGTCGATTGTTTCCAGGGTGATATTCATGAGTGAGCCTCCCGAAGCCGCTCATCCGGCATTGGATGAAAATACCGCACACCCCTGGGCAGTACGACTCCATCCGGCTGCCTCACGGCACATGAAAAATTCTGCTTAGTGCTGCTTTGTTCCCAACCTGACACGGTTCGCAGATTTTCATTGCGCAAGACCGAATTTCATCACCGCATTGCCACAGGAATGTACGGCTTTATAAGTGTATCTATTCCCAGTGTTTTTGTCAAGAAATATTTGATTTGAGTTTTCCCGTTGTTTCAGCAGGCTTGCTGCTGTTCACCGTTAGTTTTCCGCAAGTGACGGCATCGTGCGGCGGGTCTGCCTGAAACCTGACAAAAAGCAACGTAAATAGCAGTTTTCATTTATTACATACTTCTCTGGAATAAATATGATAAATATGTTATACTGTATCATAGTTTATAAATGGTTTGTTTGATGACCGGGGATGCACAAAGAGGCACACGGTGAAAGGAGAGTATATGAACAAGAATGCGTTTCGTCAACTATCTTATGGAGTTTACGTGGTGAGTACTTGGGACAAGGGAAGGGCTACCGGCTGCACGGCAAACAGTGCGATGCAGATAACTTCGGAGCCTGCTACTATCGCGGTGAGCATTAATCACGACAATTATACCAATCAGTGCATTCAGGATACGGGAAAGTTTGCCATATCCATTTTGGGAGAGAATTCCAGTCCGGGCATCATTGGCACTTTTGGTTTCAAGAGTGGTCGGGATAATAACAAGTTTGATGAGGTAGAACAGGTAGTAAAAGGATTTATGCCGGTGGTGGCAGATGCCTGCGCTTATATCGTGTGTGAAGTGATCGACAAGATGGAAACCTCTACACATACAGTCTTTCTGGGAAAGGTAGTGGATGCGGATACGCTGAAGGAGGACGCACCCATGACCTACGCTTACTATCACAATGTGATCAAGGGAAAGAGTCCGAAAAACGCACCTACCTATATTGCAGAATAACTCTGGTTTTGCTTTTCCTCTTTATTCCGTTTGCGCAGCTCCGTAAAGAACAGCTTTAGCAAGTCGCTGCACTCCTGCTCCAGAATGCCCTTGGTAACAGAGACCTGGTGGTTGAACTGAGGCATTTCCAGGATGTTCAGGATGGAGCCTGCGCAGCCCGCCTTGGGGTTCATACACCCCATGACGACCTCCGGGATCCGGGCCTGGACGATGGCTCCAGCGCACATCTGACAGGGCTCCAAGGTAACGTATAGGGTGCACTCCTCCAGCCGCCAGTCACCGATATATTTGCTGGCCTTGTTGATGGCGGTAATTTCCGCGTGAGCAAGAGTATTTTTGTCCGTGTTGCGCCGGTTATAGCCACGGCCAATGATCTTTCCCTCATGAACGATGACGCAGCCGATGGGGACCTCGCCCAATGCATAGGCCTTTTTCGCCTGCTTCAGGGCTTCTTTCATGTACTTTTCCTGAATATTTTTTACAACTGCCATAGGCGGACTCCCTGTGTGCAAATTTCGATAAAACACTAATACTATTTTATCACACATGCTCTTTTCACACAACCTGCCCACTGTTGTCTTGTTACCTGTATCATTGCTTTCTTGCTGCCGATCCTTTTCTCTGTTTCACTATAAAATTTGCGTTGCGGAAAATCTCTTCCTGTGATATTCTACCATACAGAAAGAACTTTCTATAAATGGCATAACTGGAAGGGCTCATTATTATAGAACATGAGAAAAGCATAATAGTGAGAGAGGAGTGTTTGCACTCTCATATGAAGCGGACAGGAGTATCAGGATGTCTGCTGATCGTACAGGAGGTATGGAATGGAAATGAATTTGGAAAAACAGCTGGAAAAGTTGACCAAGGCAAAATATGGCAAAAGCATTAAGACCTGCACGGATTCGCAGTTGTATGACTGTGTGCTGCAGCTGACCAAGGAGCAGATGGCCGGTAAGCCTGCAATTAAGGGAAAAAAGAAGGTTTACTACATCTCCATGGAATTTCTGATCGGAAAGCTTTTGTCCAACAACCTGATCAATCTGGGAATATACGAGGAATTGTCAGAGGTCTTAAAAAAGAATGGGAAGGACCTGTCAGTGATCGAGGAGGCGGAGCCGGAACCCTCCCTGGGAAACGGTGGACTTGGACGTCTTGCAGCCTGCTTTTTGGACTCCATTGCCACGCTGGGGCTGCCCGGCGACGGCATTGGCCTTAACTATCACTTCGGCCTTTTCAAACAGGTATTTCAGGATAGACTGCAAAAGGCCGAAAAGAATGATTGGATTGAGAAAAATTCCTGGCTGAACAAAACAGACACCACCTTTGAGGTGTGCTTCGGAGATAAAAAAGTGACATCTGTGCTTTATGACATTGATGTCATTGGTTATGAGAATGGCCGAAATACTTTACACCTGTTCGATCTGGAGACGGTGGATGAAGGCCTGGTAAAGAAGGGGATTGATTTTGACAAGAAAAAGGTCGATAAAAACCTGACCCTGTTTTTGTATCCCGACGATTCGGACGAGGCCGGTAACCTGCTGCGTATCTACCAGGAGTACTTTATGGTCAGCAACGGCGCTCAGTTCATTATCAGGGAACTGAAGGAACAAGGCCGCAATCTGCACCACATGGATAAATACGTTGCCATTCAGATCAACGATACCCACCCCACCCTGGTGATTCCTGAGTTGATCCGTATTTTGACCTGGGACGAGGGCTTTACCATCGAGGATGCCGTGAAGGTGGTGAGCAAGACCTGTGCCTACACCAACCATACTATTCTGGCGGAGGCTCTGGAGACATGGCCTTTGGCTTATATCGAGCAGGTGGTGCCCCAGCTGGTTCCTATCATCAAGGAATTGAGTGCACGAGTAGCGAAGAAGTACAAGAACCCTAAGGTACAGATCATTGACGCAGAAAAAAGAGTACATATGGCTCATATTGATATCCACTATGGCTACAGCGTAAACGGCGTGGCAGCCATTCACACGGATATTCTGAAGGACACGGAGCTGCATGATTTTTATGAGATCTATCCCGATAAGTTCAACAATAAGACCAACGGCATCACTTTCCGCAGATGGCTGCTGTCCTGCAACAGGGAGCTGGCTGCGCTGCTGACTGACACCATCGGCGACGGTTACAAGAAGGATGCGAATGAACTGGAAAAGCTGCTGAAAAAGGCGGACGACGAGAAGGTTCTTGACGCCATTGAGAGCATCAAGATGCAGAAGAAGGAGGCGCTGGCTGCTTATATCAAGGAGAAGGAAGGCATTGAACTGGATCCCAATTCTATTTTTGACATTCAGGTAAAAAGGCTTCATGAGTACAAGCGTCAACAGATGAACGCCCTGTACATCATTCACAAGTATCTGGAGATCAAGGGTGGAAAGAAACCTGTAAGGCCCATTACCTTTATTTTTGGAGCCAAAGCGGCCCCTGCCTATGTGATTGCCCGGGACATCATCCATCTGTTGCTGGTGCTGTCCGAAATCGTGAATAAGGATCCCGATGTGAGTCCTTACATGAAAGTGGTCATGGTGGAGAACTACAACGTGAGCTATGCGGAGAAGCTGATTCCTGCCTGCGATGTGTCGGAACAGATTTCCCTGGCTTCCAAAGAAGCATCCGGCACCGGTAATATGAAATTTATGCTGAACGGAGCCGTGACGCTGGGCACCAGCGATGGCGCAAATGTTGAGATCCACCAGCTGGTGGGTGATGACAATATCTATATCTTTGGCGAAAAGAGCGATGTTGTCATCAAGCACTATGCGAAGGCGGATTATGTGTCCAAGAAATATTATAAGAAGAGTCCTGTGATCAAGAGGGCAGTGGATTTCATCGTTGGAAAACAGGCGATGAAGGTGGGCCACAAGGAGAACCTGGAGCGCCTCTACAAGGAGCTTTTGAACAAGGACTGGTTCATGACGCTTTTGGATCTGGAGGATTACATCAAGGTGAAGGACCAGATGTTCGCGGACTACGAGGACAGGGAAAAGTGGAAGCGAATGATGCTGACCAACATTGCCAAAGCCGGCTTCTTCTCCTCCGACAGAACCATAGAAGAGTATAATAAGGATATCTGGAGATTAATGTAACAGTTCAGCCAGACGAGATGAGCTGCAGAAAATCGTGCTTGCACGAATTTTCTGCAGATTGTCTCGTCTGAGGGAGCGCCTGATTATGAGCAAAGACAGCCGCCAGCGCCAGCGGCGCGACTTTGCGAATGGGCGCGGGCTGAACGTCACTAGCGGACTACAAAGCCGCCGTAGGAACGCGAAGTGTTTCGGCGCGGGCTGAACGTCACTAGAAGGGAGCAAAAGGGGTTTACCATGAGAAAATGCGGTGTGCTGCTGCCGGTGTCAAGTCTGCCATCGGCATATGGAATCGGATGCTTCTCCAAAGAAGCATATGAGTTTGTGGACAGGCTGAAGGAAGCCGGACAGTCCTGTTGGCAGATACTGCCTCTGGGCCCTACCAGCTACGGCGATTCTCCATACCAATCCTTTTCCACTTTTGCAGGTAATCCCTATTTTATCGATCCGGAGGATCTTGTGAAACGGGGATGGATCACAAAGAAACAGTGTGAGTGCTATGATTTTGGGGAAAATCCTGAGTATGTGGATTACGGAAAGCTCTACGAGAGCCGTTTCCTGCTTCTGAGAAAGGCCTGGAAAAACAGCGATATCTCAAAGGATCCGGACTTCCGGAAGTATGTGAAAGAAAACAGCTACTGGCTGGACAATTATGCCCTGTACATGGCAGTGAAAGCATCCTTTGATAATGTGTGCTGGGTGGAGTGGGATGAGGATATCAAGACCCGCAAGCCACAGGCACTGAAAGCTTATCAGAAAAAATATGCCGACGAAATAGAATTTTATCAGTTCCAGCAGTATATGTTCCGGGTGCAGTGGGAGAAGCTGAAGGCTTATGCAAACAGCCGGGGCATCAGCATCATCGGTGACATTCCCATCTATGTAGCCTTTGATAGCTCGGATGCCTGGGCCAATCCTGAGCTGTTCCAGTTTGACAAAGACTGCAATCCCACGGCGGTGGCAGGCTGTCCGCCTGATGCTTTCTCCGTTACAGGCCAGCTCTGGGGCAACCCTCTTTATGACTGGGAATACCACAGGAAGACAGGATATCAATGGTGGTTAAAAAGGCTTGCTGCCTGCTATCAGATGTATGATGTCGTACGCATTGACCATTTTCGGGCTTTTGACGCTTATTATTCCATCCCGGCCGGGGCAAAGACGGCGGAAATCGGAGAGTGGAAACCGGGTCCGGGCTATGAGCTGTTTGCAGCCATGAAAAAGGAGTTGGGCCAGCGGGAAGTGATCGCGGAGGATCTTGGCTTCTTGACTCCGTCCGTGCTCAGGCTCGTGAAGCGCACCGGCTATCCCGGCATGAAGGTGCTGCAGTTTGCCTTTGATTCCAGGGAGGAAAGCGACTATCTGCCCCACAACTATCCTCAGAACTGTGTGGTATACACTGGTACACACGACAATGACACAACGCTTGGCTGGTATAGGACCCTGAATAGGCAAGATAAAAAATTTTGTGAAGAATATCTCAATATATCCAGGAGCCGCAGAAAGGAAGCCCATTGGGAGCTTGTGCGGGCCGCATATGCCAGTGTTGCCAATCTGGCGGTGATTCCCATGCAGGATCTTCTGGGGCTTGGCGCTGAGGCCAGGATCAACACACCATCCACCTTGGGTGACAACTGGAAATGGCGGATGAAGCAGGGAGCCTTTACGGAGGAGCTGGCGGAAAAGATGCGGAACATGGCGAAGCTGTATGGCAGGCTGGCGAGGATTCAGGAGCCTGTGGCCAAGCAAAGAAAAGGGAAAAAGGCCGCTGCAAAGGCATGAGAATTGCTGTCATAAATACGGCGAGAAGAACAAGATTTATAAAATGACGCATATGTCATATTGTTGGATATGCCTGCCCAATAGTCCGATTCTATCGGAGCGGGCAGGCATTTATGACCTTATTCGTGGCATGAGACGGCCGAATGGCCATCCATACCATGATGCGGGGCGGTCATGGTACAATAGTCCGGGAAATGGACGGCGGCACAGACAGGAATGAAGAATTTATGAGAATATACGGCTTTCAAAAAACTACATTGCTGGATTATCCAGGGCATGTGGCAGCCACTGTGTTTGTGGGCGGCTGTAATTTTCGCTGTCCCTTCTGCCACAACGGACTGCTGGTGCTGGAGCCGGCGGCTCAGCCCAGGATACGGGAAGAGGAGGTGCTCTCCTATCTGAAAAAGCGGCAGGGGATCCTGGAGGGCATCTGTGTCACTGGAGGAGAGCCCACACTGCAGCCGGATTTGGCGGGCTTCATCCGCAGGCTAAAAGGTTTGGGGTATCTTGTGAAGCTGGACACCAACGGCAGCTGCCCCCAGGTACTGGAACAGCTTCTGCAGGAGGGACTTTTGGATTACGTTGCCATGGATATCAAGGCCTCACCGGACAACTATGCCACTGCGGCAGGGCTGAAGGAGATTGATTTCGATAGGATCCGACAGAGTATCCGTCTGCTGATGGAGAGCAATATTTCCTATGAGTTCCGCACCACGGTGGTAAAGGGGATTCATACTCTGGAGGAGTTTGAGGAGATCGGCAGGCTGCTGCAAGGCTGCCGTGCTTATTTTCTGCAGGGATTTCGGGAGAGTGAGAGCATGATAGGTCAGGGCTGTCAGGCATTTTCTGCCCAGGAGATGGAAAAAATGGCAGAGTTGGCAGGAAAATACATAGACAGAGTAGAATTGCGGGGGATAGAATAAAGGAAGATGTATCAACGAAACAGTGTTTTGGGGACAGATGATTTATGAGAAGCCGAAGAAGGACAAGCTATCGACACAGAAGGCATGGTTATTTGAGTTATCGTGAAAGAGTCAGGAGAAAACGGCGGATAGCAGTCACCGTGGCGTTTGCCGTATTGCTGCTGGCGGTCGTTTTTTGTGGCCTTTGGATTGGTGTAAGACTGAGCCGAGACAGCGAGGAGACCTGGGGGGAGACATCCGATTTGGAACATCAGCCCATGGGAGAGGGAACGGAGGGAGAAAATCTCCCCGGTGAAGGTGTTGTACTGCAGGAGCCGGTGAACGATGTCATTGAATCTGCCATTCCTTCCCGCGTGAGGCCTCGGATTCAGGTAAAGGGAATTTACGTCACTGGTCGGATGGCCGGAAGTGCAGGCCTGCAGAATCTGCTGGAACTGGTGGATAACACGGAGCTGAACACAATGGTGATCGATGTGAAGGATGACGAGGGAAGGATCACCTATGAGATGAACCTGGACAGCGTCCTGCAAATGGGGGCGGGCACCCGCTATATCGCGGATATGGAGGGTCTGATGGAGGAACTGAAGGATCATGATATTTATACCATAGCCAGGGTCGTGTGCTTCAAGGATCCCTTACTGGCACAGAACCGCCCGGAGCTGGCCTTGAAAACGCCGGCCGGTGTTCCTGTGACGGATGCAAACGGACTTGCCTGGGTGAATCCCTATCGGGAAGAGGTGTGGGAGTATCTGGTGGAGGTGGCAAAGGAAGCAGCGGCTGTGGGATTTGATGAGATACAGTTTGACTATGTGCGTTTTCCCATAGGCAGCGTTGCGGATGCGGCAGACTACGGTGTGGACACCCAGAGCTATACCAGGCAGCAGGCTATTACAGGATTTCTTACCTACGCCTGGTCGGAGCTTTCCGAGGTGGGCGTGCCGGTAGCGGCGGACGTGTTTGGAACTATTATCGGAAGTGATACGGACAAGAGGGTCACAGGCCAGGATTATGCCGGCTTGGGCGAGATTATTGATGTTCTCTGTCCTATGGTCTATCCCTCCCACTATGGGAATAATGTATTCGGTTTGGATGTGCCGGACGCGCATCCCTACGAAACGGTGCGGGCTGCACTCACAGGATCTGCGGAGGAACTGGCAGTAGTGCCGGAGGAGGACCGTGCCTTGGTGCGTCCTTGGCTGCAGGCCTTTACCGCCACATGGGTGGACGGTCATATCTCATACGATGGTCCACAGATCCGCCAGCAGATACAGGCGGTTTACGATGCAGGCTATGAAGAGTGGATTCTTTGGAATGCCACGAACCGATATTCGGAGGATGGACTTGAGCCGGATTGATAGGTCCGGCTCAAAATATTTTCAGGTGATGTGAGTTGTCCTATGCTGTCACTGTGTTGTTTGAGGCCTTTCCCTGCTGAAAATCCAAGGCGTTCTGCAGAGTGGTGGAGGCGATGGCTGTCAGGGCCTCCCGGGTGAAGAACCCCTGATGGGAAGTGATCATCACATTGGGGAAGGACAGGAGCCGGGCGGTGGTTGAGTGTTCCAGAATCTCGTCGGAGCGGTCCTCAAACACGTTGTTGGTCTCCTCCTCGTACACATCCAGACCCACGCCCGCAAACTTGTGCATACGGATGCCCTCTATGAGGTCTTCGGTGTTTACCAGCGCACCCCTGGAGGTGTTCACCAGGATGACACCGTCCTTCATCTGACGGATGGTGTCAATATTGATCATATGATAGGTGGAGTCCATCAGGGGGCAGTGAAGAGAAATGACATCGCTGTCAGAAAGAAGCTGCTCCAGGGATACATACTCCACGAAGTCCTTCAAGGACTCATTCTGGTAAACATCGTAGGCGATGACCCGCATGCCGAAGCCACGGCAGATGCGGCACATGGCAGCACCGATCTTTCCTGTGCCAATGATACCCGCAGTCTTTTTGTAAAAGTTAAAGCCCATGAGGCCGTTCAGGCTGAAGTCGTTCTCCCGGACCTTGTTGTAGGCCTTGTACAGGCGACGGTTGCAGGCTTGCGCCAGAGCCATTGCATGCTCGGCAACAGCCTCCGGCGAGTAGCCTGGCACACACATGACACATATGTCATATCTCTTGGCGGCCTCCAGGTCCGCATTGTTGTAGCCTGCGCAGCGAAGCAGCACCAGCCTTACTTTTTTCTCGTGCAGGATTTCCAGAGTGCGGCTCCCTACATCGGAGCTCACAAAGGCACATACAGCGTCAAAGCCCTCCGCCAGGGCAGCGGTCCTAGGGTCCAGGTCGGACTTCATGTATTCGATCTTCACGCTGGGAAAGTCTTTCAGCGTGGTGTCAAAAGATTGTTGATCATAGCTCTTGGTGTCATAAAATAATATCTTCATATGATATGCGTCTCCTGTTCTGCCCTCAGGGCGGTATGTTCCTAAAATCTATTATTCCAGTTTTCTGAGTTTTGTCAATTAGTCTTTTTAGTGTGTAGGAAAAGCAGCTGAATTATGCGCAGTAGGGAATACTCATACTCTCTGTGCTTGCAGAAACAGAGCATTGCCTGTATAATGACTGTATTCGGCTTGAAAGATGTGGGAAAGAGGCTTTTGCTATGAGTATAAAAAAGAGATATTTTGGAGATAAGGCCTTTTACAAGATGGCGCTCACAGTTGCAGTGCCCATGATGATCCAGAACGGCATCACCAATTTTGTCAGCCTGCTGGACAACATCATGGTGGGGCGTGTGGGAACGGAGCAGATGTCAGGGATCGCCATCGTAAATCAGCTGCTGCTGGTGTTCAACCTGGCGATCTTTGGTGCCCTGTCAGGGGTGGGTATCTTCGGTGCGCAGTTTTTTGGGTGCAATAATCATAAGGGTGTACGACAGACCTTTCGCATGAAACTATACATAGCAGTGGGCATTGTGGTGCTGGGGATACTGGTGCTTCTGGTGGGTGGAGAGCAGCTGATCCTTTTGTATCTTCACGGGGAGGACAATGCACAGGCTCTGCAGGCCACTTTGGTTTACGGAAAGCAGTATCTGATGGTGATGCTGGTGGGGCTTGCCCCTTTTGCTGTGGAGGAGATTTATGCTACCACCCTTAGGGAGTGCGGCGAGACGAGAGTGCCCATGGTGGCAGGAGCCGTGGCGGTGCTTGTAAATCTGGTGCTGAATTATCTGCTGATTTTTGGAAACTTCGGCTTTCCAAAGCTGGGGGTGGTGGGCGCTGCGGTGGCTACCGTGATATCCCGGTATGTGCAGATGATAGTGGTCATCACATGGACCCACACCCATGCAAAAAAGATGCTATTTATTGTGGGAGCCTACAGGAAGCTCCCCATTCCGGGCCAGCTGACATTGAATATTGTAAAGAAAGGAACGCCCCTTCTGTGCAATGAGATTCTATGGGCAGCCGGCATGGCCATGCTGAACCAGTGCTATTCCCTGCGGGGGCTGGAAGCGGTGGCAGCGCTGAATATTTCCAGCACCATCTCCAACCTGTTCAATGTGGTGTTCATGTCCATGGGTAGCTGTATCTCCATTATTGTAGGACAGCTGCTGGGTGCAGGTAAGATGGAGGAGGCCAAGGATACAGACCGAAAGCTGATCGTATTCTCCGTGTTATCCTGTTTTGTGCTGGGCGGATTGATGGTGGCATTGGCACCCCTGTTCCCCCGCCTGTACAATACCTCGGATCAGGTGAAGGAACTGGCAGTGCGGCTTTTGTGGATTGCTGCCGGCTGTATGCCCATCTATGCCTTTGTACACGCTTCCTACTTTACCCTGCGGTCAGGTGGCAAGACCGTCATCACCTTCTTTTTTGACAGTGTGTATCTCTGGTGCGTGAATATTCCACTGGCGTATGTGCTCAGCCGCTTTACGGGGCTGCCAATGGCGCCGCTGTATCTCTGCTGCCAGCTCACAGATCTGATCAAGTGCGTCATAGGTTTTATCCTTGTGAAAAAGGGTGTGTGGCTGAACAATATTGTGGCGGGTGATTAATAGTATCATTGGATAAAAGAAAGATTTATCAAAACAAGGAAGTTTTTACTTAAATCAAGTAAAAACTTCCTTGTTTTATGAGTAATTTAATGAAATAAAGCAAAAAGTATTGAATTTTTATCTATTTTTTGGCATACTATAGATGGAAAGGAGGTCGATAGCGTGATCATCAGACAGCAATATATGGATTTGCTCCAAAAATACAGGGATGCCCAACTGGTGAAAATACTGGCGGGAATCCGCAGATGCGGTAAGTCCACCATTCTGGATATGTGGAAGGAAGAACTGAAGAACAGTGGAATCCGGGAGGATCACATCCTGGCAGTACGCTATACGACTCCCGTGATGGACGGCGATATGACGGCACAGCAGATGTACGAGGAACTCAGGACGAGAATGGCCGACAGGGAGCGCTATTACCTGCTGCTTGATGAGGTGCAGGAGGTTGTGGATTGGGAGAAGGCGATCAACAGTTTACTGGAAGATCATAATGTTGACATTTATGTGACGGGATCTAATTCCAAGCTCATGTCCAGTGAGATATCCACCTATCTCTCCGGACGTTATGTCTCCATTCCGGTTTATCCGCTGTCCTTTGTGGAATACTTGGAATTTAAAAAGGACAGTTCCCTGTCTGAAAGGGAATTGTTAAATGAATATATTCGATTTGGAGGTTTTCCCATCGTGGCTCTCGGAAACTATGATGAGCGGTCTGCCTATCAGATTGTGGAAGGAATCTACAATTCCGTCATCACAAACGATGTGGCCAGGAGACATAATATCACTAATTTTGAACTCTTTAACCGAGTGGTCAGGTATATAGTGGAAAATGTGGGAAAGACATTCTCGGCAAACTCCATTGTAAAATTTCTGAAGGGTGAAGGCCGCTCGCTCACTGTGGAAACGATCTATAACTATCTGGAATGGTTGGAGAAGGCGTTTGTTATTTACCGCTGCCCGCGATATGACCTGCAGGGGAAAAGCGTGCTGAAGACTCAGGAAAAATTTTATCTTGCTGATTCGGCGCTGAAGTACTGTATTATGGGATTCAATCCGAAATCTGTAGCAGCCATGCTGGAGAATATCGTGTATTTTGAATTGAGGAGAAAAGGCTATGAGGTCTATGTGGGAAAGAATGACACAAAGGAAATAGACTTTGTGGCTGCCAGACGGGAGGAGCGTGTTTACATTCAGGTCTGTCGCACGATTCCCGAGGATTCAGACCGAGAGCTGGATAACCTGATGGAGATCAGGGACCATTATCCCAAGTATGTGGTGACGATGGATGAATTGGCATCAGGAAATGTGAATGGGATCAGGATTATGCACTTGGCAGATTTTCTGAGACAGGGCGAGTATTAAAAGGTATCTGCAAGTCACGCAGTGCCATTCGAGAGCCCTTGGCTCTCTCATTCACGGGCGTTCACCCTATGAAAAAGGGGTAGGGGCAAGTGCTTACGCGCGAGTGCGGCGCATTTGCCCCTATCTCTTTTTTCGCACTGCTCACAGCTTACGTGGACATAGTCACAACCACATCATACTCCGTCTTGCCTTTCTCGTAAGGAATCACATTCCCCTCAACAGCCTTTCCGTCCACAGTCATGGACTTTACGCCCTTCTGGACATTTCCGGGGTTCTTCACCTGGATGTGATAGGTGCCCTCCCGGAACTTACGGGTCAGGGTAAAGTCACCGAAGCCGTCGGGTACGCAGGGATCAATGGACAGTCCCTTATGAGTGGGATACACACCCAGGATGTACTGGGAAACATTCACAAAGGTCCATGCGGCGGTACCGGTCAGCCAGCTGTTCTTTGCCTCGCCATGGAACTTTGCATCCCGTCCTGCCACCATCTGGGAGTACACATAGGGCTCCGTCCGGTGGATCTCGCTGATGTCCTCTATATATGCGGGACAGGTCTTCTTATAGATATCAAATGCTCTGTCACCTCTGCCCAGCACGGTCTCCGCGATGGAAACCCAAGGGTTGTTGTGGCAGAAGATACCGGCATTCTCCTTATATCCGGGAGGATAGGAGGAAACCTCTCCCAGCTCCAGATGGTACTCGGTATAAGCGGGCTGCAGGATCATCACACCATATTTCGTATCAAGTCTTTCCTTTACGGAATCCAAAGCCTTTTCAGCCAGACCTTCCTTCACACCCACGCCGGCCAGCACGCAGAAGCCCTGGGGCTCGATGTAGATCTGGCCTTCCTTGCATTCCTTGGAGCCAACCTTGTTGCTGTATGCATCATAAGCGCGCAGGAACCAGTCACCATCCCATCCGTGAGCCAGGATGGTGTCATACATGATAGCAACCTCCTTGCGGGCTCTCTCAGCCTCGGCATTGTCGCCCATCAGCTCACAGAGCTGTGCATACTCTTCGCCGTACTTTACAAACATACCCGCAATGAACACGGACTCTGCAACGGGGCCTTCGCTGGGGCCGAAGGTCTGGAAAGACTCACCGGGATGAGCGGAGAAACAGTTTAAATTCAGACAGTCGTTCCAGTCCGCCCGTCCGATCAGAGGCAGTCCGTGAGGTCCCTTGTGGTTCACGGTGTAATCAAAAGAGCGCTTTAAATGGTTCATCAAAGGTGTTGCCACACTCATATCGTTGTCGAAAGGCACCATCTCCGTTAGTATGGAGGTGTCACCGGTCTCCCGGACGTAAGCGCTGGCGCCTGCGATCAACCACAGGGGATCATCGTTGAAGCCGCTGCCGATGTCGGAGTTGCCTTTCTTGGTCAAGGGCTGATACTGATGGTATGCGCTGCCATCCTGGAACTGGGTGGAGGCGATATCAATAATACGTTCTCTTGCCCTGTCAGGAATCAGGTGCACGAAGCCCAACAGATCCTGGCAGGAATCACGGAAGCCCATGCCCCGGCCGATGCCGGACTCGTAGTAGGAAGCGGAACGGGACATGTTGAAGGTGACCATGCACTGGTACTGGTTCCAGATATTGACCATGCGATTTACCTTCTCGTCGCCGGAGGAAACAGTATACTTGGAAAGCAGCTCCTTCCAGTAGTTCTGCAGCTCCGCGAAAGCCTTGTCCACACTGGCCTCAGTGCCGTATTTCTCCAGCATTGCGTTTGCCCGGGTTTTGTTGATAATGCCGTGGGACTCCCACTTTTCTTCTTCCGGATTCTCTATGTATCCCAGCACAAACACATAGGTCTTGCTCTCGCCGGGAGCCAGAGTGAGATCCAGCTGGTGTGCTGCGATGGGAGCCCAGCCGCTTGCCATGGAGTTGGTGCAGGCACCGTTTTCTACTGCCAGGGGCTTATCGGCGCCTCTGTATGCACCCAGAAATTCGTCGCGGATGGTGTCAAATCCTGCGATGGGAGCGTTCACGGAATAGAGGGCGTAATGATTGCGGCGCTCCCTGTACTCGGTCTTATGGAAGATGGTGGAACCCACGACTTCCACTTCGCCGGTGCTCAAGTTTCTCTGGAAATTCTTCATATCGTCGTCAGCATTCCACAGACACCACTCCACATAGGAGAAAACAGAGAGGGTCTTGGTAGACTGGGACTTGTTGCTGATGGTCAGCTTGGTCAGCTCGCAGTTGTCGTCCATGGGTACGAAGGTAAGCACAGCGGCCTCCACCTGGTTCTTGGAGGAGACAAAGCTGCTGTAGCCCAGGCCGTGGCGGCACTCGTAGCTGTCCAGCTCGGTCTTTGAGGGCTGCCAGCCGGGATTCCAGACGGTATCGCCATCCTTAATGTAAAAATACTTTCCGTTGGTATCCCCGGGCACGTCGTTATAACGGTACCGGG
Organism: Acetatifactor sp.; assembly: GCA_022511385.1. Lineage (GTDB taxonomy): Bacteria > Bacillota > Clostridia > Lachnospirales > Lachnospiraceae > Acetatifactor. The sequence continues at coordinate 46,475 of JAFLRN010000004.1, read as the reverse complement.
TCATGCGCAGCAGCTTTGCGTCCTTATAGAAGGAATAGCCGCCGCAGGTGTTGGAAATGAGGCTGTAAAAGCCGTCGCAGCCCAAGTAGTTGATCCAGGGGAGCGGGGTCTTGGGAGTCGTGATCACGTACTCCTGCCTTGCGTCGTCAAAAAAACCGAATTTCATAGCATTCTCCTAACATTTTGTAGTTTTGCCGGGCGTCCGGCGGGTGTCTGAAAACCAACAATTCCATTTGAAATTGTTTAGTAGAATTATACATAATGCACGTGGAAATTGCAATATCGGGCTGCCAATTCATGGTAAGATTTCCGTAGCCGGCATTGACAATAATTTTGGCATTTGGTACACTTTTTTTGTACTGTATGGGGCAATCATAGCAGTAAAAAGCGATACACTAATTAAGGAGGGTAACAATGAGATTTGCGAATGAAAATGGGGCGCTGGTGTTTTATCATCAGGGTGAAATGATCAGAATTGAAGCCTGGGGAAAGGATTCTTTTCGGGTCCGTTCTACCATGCAGGGAAAATTCACCGATAATCAGTGGGCTTTAACGGAAAAGGTGAAGGTGACTTCTGCCAAGGTATCCATTGACAAGGAAGACCACTGGGTGGGAGACGGAAACATTGACCAAAGAGACATAGCCACTATTGTAAACGGCCGCATCAAAGCAGTGGTGAATTTTGCGGGCATTATTTCTTTCTACAGGGACGACAAGCTGGTCCTGCGCGAGTATTACCGCTCCTATGACGGTACTTTGTCGAGGGGGAGCAGATGTCTGAAGATTGTTCACCGTGAGTGGAAGGGGATTATCGGCGGCAGTGAGTATTCCCTGAAGGTAAAGTTTGACAGCAACGACGGCGAAAAAATATTCGGTATGGGACAGTATCAGCAACCTTACCTGGATCTGAAGGGCTGTACACTGGAGCTGGCTCAGCGCAACTCCCAGATATCCGTTCCCTTCATGGTGTCCTCCTTGGGATACGGTCTTCTCTGGAACAACCCCGCTGTGGGCCAGGTGACCTTTGGTAAGAATTATACGGAGTGGGTCGCAAGGGCAACAAAGGAAATGGACTATTGGATCACTGCAGCCGACGGCCCCAAGCAGATTTTGGAGAACTATACGGAGGCCACCGGCCATGCGGAGATGTTCCCCGAGGATCTCATGGGCTTATGGCAGTGTAAGTTGCGCTACAGGACCCAGGATGAGGTACTTACCGTTGCGCGCCAGTACCAAAAGGAGGGCATCAAGATCGACCAGATTGTGATCGATTTCTTCCATTGGACGGTACAGGGCGACTGGAAATTTGACACCAAATACTGGCCGGATCCCAAGGCAATGGTAGATGAGCTGCATTCCATGGGCATTAAGGTCATCGTTTCTGTTTGGCCTTCTGTTGACAGGAAGAGTGAGAATTTCTATCCCATGATGGAAAAGGGACTTCTGATCAAGACAGAGCGAGGCGCTGCCCAGACCTACGATTATCAGGGCGACTGCGTGGAGATCGATCCCTTTAATCCGGAAACCAGAAAATACGTATGGGAAGTTTGTAAGAAGAACTATTATGATTACGGAATTGACGCTTTCTGGCTGGATAATTCCGAGCCCGATTACGGCGTTTACGATTTCGAGAACTACCGCTACTGTGACGGTCCCGCCCTCGCCATCAGCAATATGTACCCTCAGATGTACAGCCGGGTATTCTACGACGAGATGAGCAAGCTTGGCAAGGGGCCTGTGGTGAACCTGCTTCGCTGCGCGTGGGCGGGCTCCCAGAAGTACGGCAATGTGGTTTGGTCCGGTGATGTCCCCAGCACCTTCGAGGCCTTTGCAGATCAGCTGCAGTGCGGCCTGAACATGGGACTTGCAGGAATTCCCTGGTGGACGACGGACATCGGCGGCTTTATGACGGATGATGTCAATGACCCGGATTTCCGGCAGCTTCTGATCCGCTGGTACCAGTTCGCAGTATATTCCGCAGTGCTCCGCATGCACGGCGACAGAGGTCCTTACAATATTCCGCCTCTTGACAATAGGGATTGGGGCGGCGGATATCTTCATACCGGCCAGCCCAACGAGCTCTGGAGCTATGGGGAGGACAATTATGCAATTATGAAGAAGTACTACGATGTCCGCATCTCCATGCATGATTATATCAAGAAGCTCTATGAGGAAGCACATACCAACGGCTCGCCTCTGATCCGTACCATGTTCTATGAGTTCCCCGAGGATGCAAAGTGCTGGGAGCTTCAGGACCAGTACATGTTCGGTGACAAGTACCTGGTGGCACCCATCCTCCATCTGAACCAGTTTGAGCGCGAGGTATACCTGCCTGCCGGTCAGTGGAAGCTGACATCTACCGGTGAGACCATGCAGGGAGGAACCACCGTGAAGGTGGCGGCTCCCATTGAGTACATGCCGGTGTTTGAGCGGATGGCGTAATATGGATGCCTGAGAGGAAGGCTTATGCTTGAAAGGTGAGTTTGTGCCTAAGGAATTGGCATCAGGAGTGCATGCTTTATATCAGAAGTATAATGACAAAACAAAAAATCTGTGCTATAGTGAGTACAGTAATGAGAGATGGGCGGGGGCCCGGAAAGGATAAGTGCTATGAAAACAGCTGGTTTTGCCGCGAAATTGTATTATTATAGCGAGATACAAGACTATAGACTGCACAGCATATATGCTGACCGTAGTCTGATTGTGTTGCGCTCGTACAAAATAAGCGACAGGGCAAAAAGCTGTGTGAGGATAGAATGATGCAGAAGGGATTCTGCTAATAGCCACAGATTTTATGGACCGCTTATCTTGTGTGAGGTAGGCGGTCTTTTTCATTTGTTTTTAAAGCTTTGCGGGTTTGGAGACCTGTAGGAAGGCTGGCCTTAAAGGGCGGTAATTGGAAGTAATTGTAGTGTAATCAGTATTTTTGAGGGGTTAGAAATATGTTTGAGATTCAGGGAAAGTTCAATACAGCAGTCTGTTACGCTAAGGTGGTGGAGCAGGAAGCCATCGACCAAATTCAGCGGATGTGCGACTGCGAGTTCACAGAAGGAAGCCGGATCAGGATCATGCCGGATGTCCACGCAGGAAACGGCTGCACCATCGGTACCACCATGACTGTGACGGACAAAGCGGTGCCCAACGTGGTAGGCGTAGATATTGGATGCGGCATGCTCACGGTGAACCTGGGGAAGGCGGAGATTGATTTTGAGAAGCTGGACGAGGCGGCGCACTTTGTGCCTTCCGGCATGCATATATGGGAAGAGGTCAGGGAGAAATTTGACCTGACCAAGCTGCTTTGCTACAGCCAGCTAAAAAATATAGAGTGGCTGGAATGCAGTCTCGGCACGCTGGGAGGCGGCAATCATTTCATTGAGGTGGATATGGCGAAGGATGGCACCAAGTATCTTGTGATCCATACCGGAAGCCGGAACCTTGGAAAACAGGTGGCGGATCTGTATCAACAGCTGGCCATCGACCTGAATAAGGGCAAGGAGACTTACTTGAGGCAGCGGGAGGAGATTATCCGCACCTATAAGGAGCAAGGCAGAAAAAAGGAGATCCAGGCGGCATTGGAGGCCATTTCCTGGTATACGCGGAAAACCACCATACCGGAGGAACTCTGCTATGTCTATGGCAGCTATTTCCAGGATTATCTCCATGATGTGGAAATCTGCCAGAGCTATGCGAGAAGGAATCGGGAGAAGATTGCTGAGGTATTGTTGGAGCAAGCGGGAATGACTGGGCGGGTGGCTGCTGATGAAAAAGGTAAGCCCGATGCCTTTCATACCATCCACAATTATATCGACACAAAGGAAATGATCCTGAGAAAGGGAGCAATTGCGGCCCATGCAGGAGAGAAGGTGCTGATTCCTATCAATATGCGGGACGGCAGCATTCTGGCGGTAGGCAAAGGAAATCCTGAGTGGAACTATTCTGCGCCCCACGGGGCGGGCAGGGTAATGTCCAGAACCAGAGCAAGGCATGTTCTGGATATGGAGGAGTATAGACATGCCATGAAGGATGTCTACACAACCTCCGTGAATGAGGCAACTATTGATGAGGCACCCATGGCATACAAAGCCTTGGAGGATATTATTGATGTGATCGGGAGTTCTGTGGAGATCATCGATGTATTAAAACCCATTTATAATTTTAAGGCCTCCGACTGACAGTGGTTTTCCTGCCGGCCGGAGGACGGAACAGGAGGAAAATAGCATGTTTGTTACACCTGCCATTGATATGGCAAGAACAGGTCAGAATATCACAAATTTGAGGAAGCGTGCGGGGATGTCTGTAAAGGACCTGCAGGAATTTTTCGGGTTTGCCACCCCACAGGCCATTTACAAGTGGCAACGGGGTCTAGCGCTGCCCACCATTGACAATCTGGTGGTGCTGGCAGCGGTCTTTCAAGTAAAGCTGGAGGACATTTTGATTATTGAAACACAAGCCCAGGCCGCTACAAGCGCCTGAGTCTATTGAGGAAGGAAGTCGGGTGCAAACGCCCGTGTATGCACCCGGCTGCAAATAAATATGTTATGAAATATACTTCGGATGGGTAGCCTAGTGGCGAAGGCAGCGGTCTGTAAAACCGTGACAAAGAAACACCGTAGGTTCGAGTCCTACCCCATCCATTTGTTTGCGCTTTAGGAACACCGATAATGGCAACAGTAGGTTGCGGAAAAGAACTTTTAAATTGGTGGAAAAGAACAACCAGATTTTGTACAATATGAATACACAAGAATGCATGAGGTGGCAGGGCGAAGGAGATAAACTTCCCGTCGCCTTAATTTGAGTACATGCAAAAAGCAGACGGAGGACAAGATGAAACTGTCAGAAAAAATAGCTGCATTGAGGAAAGCAAATGGGATGACACAAGAAGACCTCGCTTCCATTTGCGATGTAAGCAGACAATCTATTTCTAAGTGGGAAGCAGATATTGTATTGCCTGAGATAGACAAGCTATTAGTTTTAGGCAAGACATTTCATGTTTCTATGGATGTATTGCTGAAGGATGAGTTGACCATAAATGGTGTAAAGGAAGTGCATGCCTGTGGAAATAACTTAATCCAGGAAAAGAAGCAGGAAGTTTATGAAGGGGTATTGATCAAGGAAAGTATAGATGACGAAAACATCCTTGATTTTCTTAATATTAACAAAATTGAATTATGGAATACGGGAGGAAAGCCAAAGTACTGGACCGTGCTCTTTTTTACCAGTTCAAGAAAAGATTTTCCGGAACAAATCTCGAAGGTTATGATTTCGGACCCGGACAATGGTGGTAATTGGTTTGTTGATTTTAAGGCAGGAAATGAAAAGTATATTGTTTTCAGAGATAAGGTTCTAAAGTACCACATTGGCAATCAACAGGAAAAATCCTATGTATGCAGTGAATGCCGCAAGTTGGGGATTTTAGACGAACAAATGAATTGGTCAGAATAGGAGAGCAGTATGAGAGTATTATTAACATCAGCCGGATTAGAAACAGAACATATTAAAAATTATTTTGAAAGCATGGTAGACAAAGATATGGCGTTGGTAAAAGCGTTATTTATTCCAACGGCTGCACAGGATGCGGATGCGATAGGCGTACTGCCAAAGTGCATGAATGATCTACTGAAGTGCGGTATCCTGAATACCAATATAAAAGTGCATGATCTGCATGAAGGAATGGATCTTGAAGAATTGCAGTTGTACGATGTAGTTTATTTATGTGGTGGAAGCACAGGATATTTGCTTCAACGAATTAACGACACTGGCTTTAATGTGACTTTGATGGAGTACATACATAATGACGGTGTGGTTATAGGGGTGAGTGCCGGAAGCCTTGTTTTTGCAAACAACTTACCAGAAAATCTGGGGTTGATAGATACCAAACTGGATGTCCATTGTGCGGATGGTGAAAAGCCAGGGAAAGTATCATATCCGATTAAGCATAATCTGCGTTTGACAAATTTCTGCGCTCTTGCAATCCGTCATTTGCAGGATGGACTAGAGATAATTGGCGAACAGTAAAAACACACAGAAAGTGATCAACGACAAAATGATATTGGTTTTCTATGAAAAGGATTGAGTGATAAAATCCGGCCTGTCGAGAAGATGAAATCAGTTCTTCATGTCCTGTTCATATTATGATATAATCTATTATAGCTTTTTTCCCATATTTTCTCTTGTGAGGTTTCGTAACAAAAGCCATTCCAGTGCATGGTCTGAGAAAAAGATATCACACAAGGGGAAGAATAAGTGCAAGTTTATATTTGGTGAATTGGCCAAACTAGAAGTAGTGGAGGAAATGGTATGTGGTTTGTTTTTGCACTGCTTTCCGCAGTATTCGCAGCACTTACCTCGATACTGGCAAAGGTAGGAATTGAAGGTGTGAATTCCAACCTGGCTACGGCTATAAGAACTGTGGTAGTTGTCATCATGGCCTGGGGGATGGTATTTCTTACCCATGCTCAGACCGGCCTGCCTGAAATAAGCAAAAAGGGCTGGCTGTTTTTGATTTTATCCGGGCTTGCAACGGGAGCGTCATGGCTATGTTATTACAGAGCTCTGCAGGTTGGTGATGCTTCAAAGGTAGTGCCGATTGATAAGCTGAGTGTAGTCATCACAATCATTTTAGCGTTTGTTTTTCTTCATGAGGAGTTCACTGCAAAATCTCTGATCGGATGTTTGTTTATTGGTGCAGGAACGTTGATCATGGTATTATAAATTCGGTATTCAAGAGGTGAGGTCATGAGAAGAAAAGACAGAGAAGTAACAGATCCCGTGAGAATTGCTGATATTATAAGTCGGTGCACCTGTTTAAGAATCGGTTTTCAGGATGACGGAGAGATATACATTGTTCCGCTAAGCTTTGGATATGTGGTAAGGGATGATGCTTATGTCTTTTATTTTCACGGAGCAAAAGAGGGAAGAAAAATGGATCTGATCCGCAAGAGTCCCAAGATTGGATTTGAAATGGATACAGATTTTGCAGTTTATGCGATGAATGGCGCTGATGTTGCCTGCGGCCATACCGCACGTTTTCAAAGCATCGTAGGGAATGGGAGCATGAGTATAGTATCAGAGATTGAGGAAAAGAAGCAGGGGCTTCTCCTGATCATGGAACATAATACGGGAAAACAGGAATGGAATTTTGATGAAAAGATGGTTAATGCAGTTGAGGTTTTTAAGTTGGAAGTTGAAAACATGAGTTGCAAAGAACATCCATAGATGAATGAGATGACTGTGCGGACATAGAATTGGTAGGATTGGCAGCTGATTGGTAGTTAGAAAAGAAGTTTAAAATATAAATAACAAGGAGGATCAGCATGAGTCAGTACATTAAAAATTTTCCCATTGAGGAAGTGGTGAACTTGGCAGGGCAGATTGCCGTAAGACCGGGTGAGGTAGTCAGCAAGACACTGGCCCAGAACGATGCGGTCAGCGTTACTTTATTTGCCTTTGATAAGGGGGAAGAGATTTCAGCTCACGAGTCGATAGGCGATGCATTTGTTACGGTTCTTGAAGGTGTGGGAGAGTATACGGTTGGCGGTAAGAAATACGAGGTGCACGCAGGAGAGTCACTGGTGATGCCTGCGAATGTACCTCATGCAGTATTTGCGAAGGAGGCCTTTAAATGGCTTCTGGTTGTGGTGTTTCCCAAAGGGTTTGAAGGCTAAGATTTTAAAAATATGATCGGTTTGGTGTAAGGAGACATATAGAATGGATATAAGTAAGCTGATGGATACATTGCGCTTAGGCGGGCTGTTGGAGGAGCCCGTCATGATAACGGGCGGATTGCTGCATAAAATGTTCCGTGTTTCCACATCGGACGGATTATATGCCGTGAAGCTTTTAAATCCGGAAATCATAAAACGGCCCGATGCGCTCTCAAACACGATTCATTCAGAAAAGATAGCTAAGGCATTTGATGGGTTAATTCCTGCTGTTGTATCCCTTGAAATAGATGGAAAGCAGGTTCATAAATTAGGAGATGAATACTATATGGTGTACCCCTGGGTGGACGGCTCTTCCGTCTTTCTGGGTGAAATCACTGCCTATCACTGTGAGACAATAGGAAGCATTTTAGGTAAAATGCATCATCAAGATCTTAAGGTGGAATGTGTAAAGCCTGAAGAAAATTCTTTTGAAATGTTTGCCTGGGAATCGTATCTTAAGTGTATCAATGACCTGAAAAACAGTGATAAAGAATGGATGGCAGTATACAGGAGATCGTTGGAGGACATAAAGGGCTGGAACCAGAAGGCCCGCGATTCTGAAAGCTATCTTTCTAAGCTGACAGTCATCAGCCATAGGGATCTGGACCCTAAAAATGTGATGTGGAATGGCGATAAACCCTATATTATTGATTGGGAAGCTGCAGGGTATGTGAATCCGTATCAGGAATTTCTTGAGGTCATAAATTATTGGGCGGATGACGGAGCAGGGAACCTTGTGAAAGAGAAGTGTGATGCACTCATCAATGCTTATCGCGGACATATGGACATCAGTACAGTCTTGTGGGACGAAGTATTTCTCGGCAGTTATATCGGTATGCTGGGATGGTTGGAATATAATGTGAAACGTGCTCTGGGAATAGAGGCCTCCGATGAGGCGGAGATGCTTCTGGGTGAGGAGCAGGTGATTGGAACGATCCGTGAGCTGTATTCTTACCAGGGGAAAATCAGGCAGCTGCGGGAGTGGTTGGGATATGGAAAAAATTCAGTTTGATAACCATGACGAGCGTATCCGATATTATGAATTGCTTTTAGAAAGAGATCTGGAACATATTCCCCAGATAGAATTACCGAATGGGTATCGCTTTGTGTTTTATCAACAGGGAGACCGGGATGCGTGGATCGATATTGAGAAATCCGCAAAAGAATTTAGCAGCTATGAGCAGGGACTGATATCATGGAATAAATATTTTGAGAACAGGCAGGAGGAACTGCCTATAAGAATGGTATTTGTTGAAAATTCAGCAGGAGAAAAGGTCGCTACGGCAACGGCTTTTTTTGACATTTACGGGCGGGATCAATCTGGAGACGGATGGCTACACTGGGTTGCCGTTCGCAGAGAACATCAGGGCAGAGGTTTGGCAAAACCTCTAATTGCATATGTCCTGAATGTCATGAGAGGATTGGGATATAAGCATGCGAAAATACCCACCCAGACCAACACATGGCTGGCATGTAAAATATATTTAGATTTTGGATTTATGCCTCTGCCGAAAAATGCTATTAACAGTCGTAATGGGTGGAGAATTATGAAAGCATTGACGAATCATCCGGCACTAATTGCATTTGATTCAGCAAGTATGGACGAGATATTGAATGAGTCTGGGGAGATGCACGGGCTATGCTGAGGCTTTTGATCTATTCAATTGAGAAAGCAGACAAGTGATTTGGGATAGTTATTTGGAAACGCTGTATAGACAAGCTAACAGTTGATTTGCCAAGACAGACCAAGGATTTTCTATGGATTGCAGCACCTACAGCCACAGGGAACAGTGCGAAGAAATTGACAGCCTGAAAGTGCAGCACAAAGGCGCGAGATACTCGCGCCTGGAAAAGGTTTAATATGAGGCAGGACTAATATGGGAAAGGTCTGATATTACCGGAAAGCTATCTGCGCAAAATTGTAAAAACCCAGATACCAGATATTGAAATCATGTCCTCCGGGAAGCTCCTGCCACATAAAGTTCTCACCGTCCACAAACTGATCGCAGACATCGGGAAGATTCTTTGCGGTGGTGGAAGAGCTGACGTATGCGATGCCATCCTCCGTTCCGCAGATATTGTAGAAATAGTGGATGGGAAGCGTGTTCTCCTCAAGGATTTCGGCGGTCTTGGCGGCGGTGTTGCTGGTAGGAGCCGCGGAGAAAGCGCCGTAGTAACCGAAAAGATCCACGCATTCGCCGATGCCGATGTTGATGGTCTGCATGCCGCCCATGGAGAGGCCGGCCATCGCACGATGGTCTCTGGTGGCGGACAGATCATAGCCGTCGGCGCTGTACTCCGCGTAGGTGCTGTAATTTGCCTCGATATAGGGGATCAGATCGTTCCGAAGTTCCTGTCCAAAGCAGTAGAAGGAGTTGTAATCGGAGCCGCTTGCGGAGTGGTTCGCGGCGGATCGGCCGTTGGGAGTCACCACGATAAAAGACTCGATATCACCATAATAGGCCAGATTATCCATGATGAGTTTCACGCGGGAGGTCACCCCGGTCATTCCCCACTCATTTTCGTCGCCGCCGATGCCGTGCATCAGGTACAGGACGTTGTACTGTTTACTTTCATCATAACCGTAGGGGAGATAGACATTTGCCTCCTTCGTAACCTCGGCGCCGTCCCCGAAATAATCGTGGGAGGTATAGGTAATCTTTTCGATCGTTCCAGCCTCTTTCAGCTGATAGTTGGTGTACTTGGAAGGGATCCGTTCGCTGATCTCAGCGGTGGGAATGCGTTCCTCTTCCTCCGAGGGAGCTTCCGCCGAGGTGTCCACCTTGGAAGTTTCCTGCCGGATGGCCTCCTCGATAGCGTTTTCACCGGCGGAGTTCTCGAGCATTTCGTTTCCTGCCTCCGATTCTGTCATGTTATCCGGTATGTTGGTCTGTTCAGTGTTCTCGCCCATGGATTTCTCCTCCTCTACATTGACGTTGCCGCCGCACCCCGAGAGCAAAATGACGCTCAGGGAGAGCAGACAGATCATTTTTCGCATGGTTTTGAAGCGCATAACGCATCTTCCTTTCTAACTTTTTCTGAGCCTGATGTTTCAGGGATGATTCGCGGTATGTGACATCCCTATCTTTATTTTAATAAAGAATTCAGCAAAAAGCAAGGCGTCGGAAGAAACTGTTTGTTCTGCATATTAACCGAGCATCGAATTTCCAACCGCGCAAGATTTTTTAACCAAGCGCAGATTTTTCCGATCGGACGCAGGGTTTTTCGACCGGGGGTAGAATTTTCTAACCAGGTGCAGGATTTTCCCGCTTGATTTGTAAGTCCGGTAATGATATGCTGGAAAGGTGATTCGGAAAGGGGGCTTGTATATGAGACGATATGTTATGTTTGCATAGCGCTGGCTATTGCAATGTAAACTTAATTGTTATAGCCAATGCTATTCCTAAGAAATTCTATTTTAGGAGGCAAACATGGGCTATATACGAGCAGAGGAAATTCTGCCTGTTGAGATAATTGAACTGATTCAAAGGTATGTTGACGGAGCAAACATATATATTCCGAGAAAGCAGGAGCACAGACAGGAATGGGGAGCGAAAACCGCATACAAATGTGAACTGCAAACCAGGAACCAGCTGATTTATAAAGGCTATTTGGCCGGTATGACGGCCAGTGAATTGGCGAAAGCTTATTATTTATCCGAAAAAAGCATACAACGAATTATCAGACAACAAAAAATGAAGTGTGAGCTGACTTAGTGCGGCTCACATTTTTTTGTAATAAATCTTGAGGTATTTCACCTTTCAGGTATTTGCTAAACTATTGGTCAGGAGGGAGGAGAATGAAATGTATGCATATCATGTTGTAACGGACAGACCATTGAAAGTGGGGCAGCAACTTGTTTTTGATGAAACACATCATAATGGAGTGTATCAAAGAGTTTATGAAAAACTTAATATTGTAAAAGAGATATACGGTAATCCTGCAAATTACAATGCAGAAACATTAGAACATCATACATCAGTAGCTATGAGAGAATTGGCATTGGAAGAAGTCAGAAAGAAAAAGTATCCCACATATCCTTCGAGAATGAGCTGCCTATATGTATCACGGACCTTTGAGGAGGCAGATAACTGGGGTAAGTATTTTGCCCAAATTGGCCGTCCGACATATAGCATTGTGAAGCTGGAGATAGAGGGGAATTGTTTTTACGGTGATGCCACAAAATGTTTTGATGCACAGTTAGATGAACAGGAAAATATGCGGTTGGCGGAAATTTATTGGAAAAATGAAAGTAATGACGCAGACAACCCGCCAATAGTTGAAATGTTAGTTGATGGACATATCAAAGTGGTTGAAATGATAAAAGAAATAAATGCAAATATAAAAGAATAGAAAATTGAAATAACTGTGTAGAACTCATTTGAGGAAGGAGATGGATGCATGGATTATAGCAGAAAAATATCGGAACGCCTGTGGAATTTACCGGATAAAGGGGACTATGTGGATATTAGCATCCAGAAAGGCCCTGGATGTGATTTTTGAGGTTTTCTATGATACATGCAAGAATAAAAGACATAGATTTAAAGTTTATGACAGATGCGTCACTTTTCTCTCCGGATTTTATTGATCATGGTACATTGGCCATGCTGTCTGTAATTGATTTTTTGCCAAGTGATAAAGTGTTGGATCTGGGTTGTGGTTATGGTGTTGTGGGAATACTGGCCGGAAAACTGATTGGTGAAGAAAAGGTTGTTATGTGTGACATTTCTCAACGGGCGGTAGAGTATGCAAAGCGAAACGCAACGCTTAACGGCGTACCGCACATCAACATTAGATTAAGCGATGGATATGAAAATGTAGAAGAAAATGATTTTACGCTTATATTGTCTAATCCGCCATATCATGCTGATTTTTCTGTCCCAAAGAGGTTTATTGAAGTTGGCTTTCGAAAACTGGCTATGGGCGGGAAAATAGTTATGGTTACCAAAAGGCTTGATTGGTACAAAAATAAGCTAATCTCTGTTTTTGGCGGTGTTAAAGTACAGGAAATGAAAGGATATTATGTATTTGTTGCAGAAAAGCGAAGTCAGATGATTAAGAAGAAAGTGAAGCCAGTGAAGAAGTTATCGAAAAAGTTACAGCGTAAGCAGAAATACTCCAAAGCGGATAACTGCTGACAAAAGATTAACGCCCAAAGATTAAAGGACCAAAGACCAAGTATTATACACGCAAATGAGTATTTGTGCTATAAATGCAATACATCAGAAAGGAGATACTGACTTAATGACCACACCCGTTTACTTTGCATAGCGCGGCTATTGCAAATAAAAGAGAATAGGGAATAGCCTGCGCATCGGACTTTAAATCTATAGGAGATGCAAATGAGCTATTTAGAGAAAATTGAATATGAAATTGTTCCCCAAGAGTCCTTATCCATAATCCGTAATTGCTCTGGATGCGGTAAAAAATCGACTTTCAAAAATACGAAAAGGTTTCGCGTGAATGCCAACGGAAATAGACTGGATGTTTGGTTGATTTACCAATGTGATAAATGTAAACATACCTACAATCTTGCAATCTATGAAAGGACGAAGGTATCTTCACTGCCAAAGAATGAGTACCAATGCTTTTTATCCAACGATGAGCAGCTGGCAGAAATGTATGGGAGAAGCTATCAACTCTTAAAAAAGAACCGGGCAGAAATAGATTTGGAATCCATCAGCTATCAATATGCAAGGTTAAAAGGGATATCCGATGGCGCGAATTACGAACAGCTGGTAGAAATTATAATACATAATCCTTGCAGATTGAAAATTCGTCCGGAGAAGCAAATCGCTGAGGTATTAAGTCTATCAAGGAGCCAGGTGAAAAAGATGACGGAACTTGGGGATATTACTATGCAGATCGTCTCGCCACAAATTATTTCGTTCTATGTGAAAACGTACCTTATGAGACAGGAAGGGGAAATATGAGAATTGAAACAGAAAGACTGATCATCCGCAGTCTGGCCATGGAAGATGAGCAGGCATTCATCGATATGGCCTCCGATGGAAGCTTGACGGAAATCTTTGGCGATTGCAGCCAATGTGATACATGGATGGGGGAATGGATCAGGGAAAGTATGCAATTAGAAGTGCAGAACAATCCAAACCGTGAGTATCTGGCGTTTGTGATTGAAGAAAAGACTGGTAACCGGGCCGTGGGTTCTGTCGGTACCTCGTATTACGAGGATATGCAGAAAACGGGCATCACATATTTTATCGGCGCCCGTTTCAGAGGACAGGGATATGCGGCGGAAGCGGTCAGTGGGTTTGTACAACATTTTTTCAGGCATTACAGTACAGATACTCTCATTGCAAGAGTCAGAACCCGGAACAAAGCATCCTGTAAGACGCTGGAAAGAGCAGGTTTTGTGTTGTATGCTGCCGAAATGTATCAGGACATGTATGACGAAACGCCAGAGTTGAGTAACTTTTATGAACTCAGCAGAGACACAACATGAAAAGTATGGTAAAATGTCCGCAAAGGGCAGTAACTCTTGGTAAAATGACGCGATGGGCTTACTATATAGATTCCAATGGAAACTGCTAAAGGAGAATAAACAGTGGCTGAGCTAAACATCAAAGACTACATTCGTAGAGAATTATCTTCAGAGGAACAGAAAACAGCGTTAGAATTTGTGAACTACTTAGAAAGTAATCATTTGACCTTTTTTAAAGATAGCTGTGATTGTTGGAAAAATAAAATATATTATTGGGTAAAACATGATGAGACATGTGTCTGTTTTATCGCTATTAAAGACCCGGATGAACCGTACAATCATTGGACAGTTTGGTCAGATGATATGAAGTCGGAATGGCTCGGAGACTATACGCTTGACGATGAGATGAAGGAAAATGCCTGGAAGCATATTGACCATTGTGGACATTGCGGTTCTTGCAGCGGAGGACGGTATAAAATAGTATTCGGGAAAGAGTTTCACGATGTTTGCGGCTGTACGTTCCGATTTGATAATCCTAACTCTGAAGACTTGTTATTTCTTAAGAAGATGGTAGAAATTCGCATTGCGATGTTTTGACAAAACATATACTGATTGAGTAATCAATTGGACTGACAATAATGATTTTGGTACCAGCAGTGCTGATGGCGGATTTTGTCATTGAAGCTAAACAGCGGGAGAAGGCTGCAGAGCGGGCAGGATATACTGGTTATTTGGTTGATTTCACAGGCTACGCGGATATGGATGATGGCGAGTGGTTTGCCTGTAACGCTGGTGGTGCTGGTAATTGTTGCGGTCGTATATAAAATCCGAAACCGCAAAGATGGAAATAGAATATAGCGCCCTCAGCGAAAGGACTGTGAAATGATGTATAGCAAACTTATTTTACCAAATCAGTTGATACAGGACATTGAATTTTTTCATGTAAAAGATTTTTATACTATGTCATTTTTAGGGAAAGATTATGAGATTATTGCAAAAGACGATGTGGGAAATTATATAGGTATGGCGCCGGATAAACAAGTGTTTTATTTAGAAACGGCTTCTGATACACATTTGGACAATATGAGATATATTTCTAGGGATATTGAAGCGTTTATGCAAGAATTAAACCTGTATAAACAATATAGCGATGATTATTTCATGGAAGAAAATCCTTCTGATAAGGCATTAAGAGAATATGCCGACGGTTTCAAGAAATTGGTTGTGGCAATTGAACCTGATGCATTTTGTGATTCCGAATCATACTGGTCTGTGATTGCGGAGCAAATGGAGTATGGACAAATATAAAGCATTGCGGATTTATCTTTTTGTTGTTCAACACAGATATTATCTGAGTCACTTTTTACGTGTGAGTTGCTAGTAGGATAAACTGAATTTACGTCATAAAGGAAAGTTAAAATGGTGTTGAATAAAGATATTATACTTAATATTATTGGGAATAACAAACGATTTCGTAGTCCGTATGATGAACCTCAAGGTTACTATATTATTGATAGTGTGGGAATGTCAAATGAAGACTTTGATATTGAATTCATAAATATATATTATGAAAAGTTACGATATGCTGTATACCATGCAGATGATTTAGTCCAGAGTGCATTTGATGATAGATTTTACGGCTTTTATGGTGTAGATAGGACCTTAGTAAACTCACCAGCTCAAATGTGTTCGGAGTTATATTTTGATTCATTTGTAATGACTCCTGAAGATCAAATGATTAGTTCTTGTCTTTCAAATGAAAGATTTATGTTTGGTCATTTTATTGAAGTATCATGGGATAGTAATTGGGAAATAAGGTATGTATGGATAAATTAATCTTCTGATTTCTCGTAGGAGCACTCTTGTAAAAGGGAGTTATTTTATAATTCCAATGAAGAATTTTATGCGATGATAATAGAAATGACGAGTGAGTGGAGGGGATTTATATGGGTAAAAAAATAGTTATTTCTTTTCCGGGTGGCCGAGGATATGAAATACCTCTTCTCTATTTTACTTCAAAGTATTTTGAAGATTTAGGATATGAGAAATTGTTCATCAATTATCCTAATTCGGACGAAGTAAAGTTTGAGATGTTATTTGAAGCGGCAGAAAAGATTATTCAATCCATTGCTGTGGAGGAATATGATGATATTGTATTTATAGCAAAAAGCATAGGTACAGTCGTGGCGTGTAAAATAAAAGAAAAATATAAGATTTCCGCATCGTTAATTCTTTTTACACCGCTGAAGGACACTCTTCCGTACATAAATAATGAGAATAATATTATCATGGTTTCTGCTGGAGAGAATGACAGGTATCTGGATTCGAAATCTTTGAGTGAGTTGTGTGAAAAAGAAGGAATAAGGTGTTATATTGAGCCTAATGTAGGACATCGTATGGAAGTAAAGGGAGATTTGAAAAGAAACTTAGAAGTAATATTCAATGTTCTTGACAAGATACAGTAATTGAAATCCAATTATCAGGTTGATGTGTATTATTTGGGAGGTAAGATAATGCTGGATAAAGCGCTGATTATGGCAAAAGGAATGAACAACAGATTTCCTGGCGGCAATTCCCCATATGAGATTATGACAAGGCTTCTTGAAGAATGCGGTGAAGTTGCAGCCGAGGTCAATCATTTTGAGAATAGTGGTACAAAGTGTCAGAGGCATGGTGAGCCGTCAAAAGAAAAGCTTGCGGGAGAAGTAAGGGATGTGCTAAATGCCGTTATGCAGCTTATCATTTATTATGATATTGAGGAAGATGTGAATCTGGCGATAGAGACATCAATAAGCCGTCTTACAGCAGAGGGACATATTTAATTACATTATGCGAGGCGAAGGATGCTATTAAGAGATGCTTTCAAGCGTCACTGCGCAGACAACTCAATTTACTGTTATCAGATGTAATGTTTGTAAGTTTGTGCAAGAAATTTTTATTGACAAAAAGTGTTAAGTATATTATTCTATGAAAGAGTTAGATGTCTCTAACCAACATGCGCTTCTTTCATGCATTGGTTACGACGATCATCTGAGAATAAACCGCTCTGGAGAGCGGTTACATTTAACACAGTGTGTTAGTTAAAGCTAACCATAAACATAAGAACTCACAAAGATATGCAAGGAGGTTCCATATGGCAATCGTAACATTTGAAAATGTGACCCGTATATACAAAAGCGGAGATCACGAACAAAAAGCCCTAGACGGGGTCAACCTGTCGTTGGAGGAGGGAAAATTTGTGGTCATTCTCGGCCCCAGCGGGGCAGGGAAGAGTACGCTGCTGAACCTGCTGGGAGGTCTTGACAGTCCAACCAGCGGTAAGATTACGGTAAACGGCCGCGACATATCCACACTTACATCAAACGAACTTGCCGATTACAGAGCGGAAACGGTGGGTTTTGTGTTCCAGTTTTACAATCTGATCCCCACGCTGACAGTGCTGGAAAATGTGGCGCTGGTCAAGGAGATTGTAAGCAATCCCCTGGACGCAAAACAGATGCTTGTGGAGGTTGGACTTGCAGACCATATAAAGCAATTTCCGTCGGAGCTTTCGGGCGGTGAACAGCAGCGTGTATCCATTGCCCGGGCGCTGGCGAAAAATCCAAAGATACTGCTCTGCGACGAGCCCACCGGCGCCTTGGATTCTGAGACGGGTGTGATGGTGTTAAAGCTGCTGTTGTCCATGGCACGGAATTATAAAAAGACCATCGTGATCGTTACCCATAACCAGAACATAGCCAAAATGGCGGACGTGGTGATCAGGGTGAAAAACGGAAAAATCCGCTCTTGCGAGGAGCAGTCTGCGCCCATGAGTGCAGAGGAAGTGGAGTGGTAAGCTATGATGATACGAAAACTGTTCCGCACTGCATGGAAATACAAAGCACAATTTATCTCCATGATCATTATGGTGGCCATAGGCGTAGGGATTTTCCTGGGTTTTAATATTGAGTGGAAAAGCATTGAAGCGGACACCTCGTCTTTCTTTGAGGAGACGAAATATGCCGACTTCCGGCTTTATGCACAGACCGGCTTTTCGGAGGAGGACATCGAAGCAGTCCGGAAGATAGAAGGCGTGGACACAGCTACGCGATTCTTCTCTGTCAACGTGGATCTGAAGGATTCACAGAAAGCGGTCTGCCTGAATGTGTCGGAGGACTATAATGTTTCTACCATGCTTGTCATGAAGGGCATGGAATATGATGAAAATTGCGACGGCGTATGGCTGTCAGACCGTTTCGCGGAGGAGAACGGCCTGGATATCGGTGATACGCTCAGCTTGGTCTTTGACGGCAGGGAAGTCAGCCGGGAGATTGTGGGCCTGATCAAAAGCGGCGAAATGATGATATGTACGCCTGGTGAGAATCAGCTGATGCCGGATTTTGCCTCCTTTGGTTTTGCTTATGTGACACCAAAGACGTTAGATCAGGTCATGGGCATGGCATACTATCCCCAGATCAATCTGCGCTCCAATCTGGAGAAGGCTGAACTGGAGCAGGCGGCAGCGGAGGCATTGGGCAGGACAACGCTGACTCTTTCCAAGGATGAGCATGTGTCCTATGCCGGAGCTTTGAGCGAGACGGAGGAGGGACAGACCATGGGATCCATTCTGCCGGTACTGTTCCTGGTAATTGCGATACTGACCATGGTTACCACTATGCACCGGATCACTGTCAATGAGAAGACCCAGATCGGTACGTTGAAGGCGCTGGGCTTCCGCGATAAGCGGATTTTGAGGCATTATACCTCCTATGGACTTGTGATAGGGATTGCGGGAACAGCTTTGGGAATTGTTCTGGGATATGGAATTGCGGCGCTCATTATTAGCCCTGACGGAATGATGAGTACTTATTTTGATCTGCCGGATTGGTCCCTTGTGATGCCGAGCTTTTGTTGGCCGCTTCTGGTGCTGATCGTGCTGCTCCTGACTCTGATCAGCTTTCTTTCTGTCAGGCAGATGCTGAAGGGCACTGCCGCTGACGCACTGCGTCCTTACGTCCCGAAGGCCATGAAGAAGATCGTTTTGGAACGACTGCCCCTCTGGAACAGTCTGTCTTTCGGAACAAAATGGAATCTCCGGGATGTACTGCGGCACAAATCCCGTTCGGCCATGACCCTGATCGGGGTAACGGGCTGCATGATACTTCTGGTGGGCGGATTTGGCATGAAGGATACCATGGCGGAATATCTGAGGCTGCTTGACGAGGACATTTGCAACTATACAACGAGGATCAATCTGTCTGATACGGCATCAAAGGAGGATGCTCTTGCGCTTGCTAAGCAGGTGGATGGGGATTGGCTGGCATCCTGCGGCGTAAGCTATGGGGGCAAGGCGGTCACACTGGAAATCTACTCTGCAGAGAATGGCTGGATAGGTTTTGTGGACGGGAACAATGACCCCATGACGCTGACGGACGACGGTGTCTATCTCTGCCAACGTCTCATGGATACTGCAAGGATAGGCGACACCATTACATTCTCTCCCTACGGCAGTGAGGAAACCTACGAGGTGAAAGTGGCGGGTTATTATCGCTCGGTCATAACGGAGAGCATCGTTATCACAGATACATGTGCTGACAGATTAGGGCTTTCCTATAATATCACCGCGATTTTTACTGACAGAAAAACGGATGATATTGAGACATCTTCTGTCATTACAGGGAAGCAGGATAAACAGACCATGATGGATTCCTATGACAGCTTTTTGGATATCATGAATATGATGGTGCTGCTGTTGGTGGTTGCGGCCATCGTTCTGGGTATCAATGTCCTGTACAACCTGGGCGTCATGAGTTACCTGGAGCGCAGCCGTGAGCTGGCGACCCTGAAGGTCCTTGGCTTCCGCGACCGGCATGTGGGCCGCCTGCTGGTCAGTCAGAATCTCTGGTTGACGGTTGTCGGCGTTCTGATCGGAGCACCCGGCGGAGTGGGCACACTCTATGGATTGATCAAGGCGCTGGCCACCGAATATGAATTGAAGCTGTCAGTGAGTCTTCTCACATACTTATTCAGCATCCTGCTGACCTTCGGAACCTCCCTGCTGGTAGGCTGGATGGTGGCAGGCAAAAATAAAAAGATTGATATGGTGGAAGCGCTGAAGGGTGCAGAATAGGAATGCATAAGTGTATGTAACTCCCACTTACTTTCCAAAGCAAATGTTGTCAGACAGGCCCCATATCCTTGCGAGCTTCTCCAAGGTGCCGTCCTCCGCCATTTCCTGCAGAGTGGCTTCCACAGTATCACGCAGTTTTTCGTTTCCCAGCAGGAAGCCCACACCGTACTGCTCGGTTGCCAGACGCTGTTCCAGGATGATAAATCTGTCGCCGCTGGATTCAATCTGATACTCGGCCACGCCGATATCCATTGCTACTGCATCCAGCACGCCCGCTTCCAGATCCATGAAAGCGGTGTTATAGTCCGCATATTCTGTCAGGCTGCCAAGGTTGTCCCGGAGTGTAATATTTTCAGGTACCTCTTCATCATTCAGAGCTCTCAGTGCGGAGGAATCACTTTGGACACCCACCGCAGCACCTGCAAGGTCTGCAAAAGTGGTAATACCGGAATCTGCTGCAACCACAAATACCTGGCTGTTGTCCACATAGGGTGAGCTCCAGGTATATTCGTCCTCACGTCCGTTCATGGTGAAACCATTCCATATGCAGTCGATGGAACCATCAGACAGCTCCGTATCCTTAGATTCCCAGTCAATAGGGCGCTTCATAAGCTCCCAGCCGTTTCTGTGGCATACTTCCTCTGCCAGATCCAGGTCAAAGCCCACATAGTCCCCGTCATCGTTCATATAGCCGTAAGGGGGAAACTCAGCGTCGAATCCCACTGTAAAAGTGATGGTTTCACTTTTACCGCAGGCTGCCAGCAGAGCAGTTATGCACACAGCCAAAATCAAGCTCACTTTCTTTTTCATGATAAACCTCTCCGTATTATCATTGCATTTTCAACGGTTTCTCTTTACTTTTGTATGTTACCATGGCAAAATACCCCTGTCAAATAGATTTCAGGTATAATTTTCTTGCCTCTTGGCCCCAAAACATGTCCAGAAAGAAAATGTGTTACAATGTCATAATATGAGGTAATTGTTTATGATGGGCACAGGAATTATAACGAGCGTGGAGCGGCTCTTGACAATCCTTGAGCAGAGGTGTCATAATCATAATGAAAGAACACTTTAGCATTTCTATATTTCTGTAACAGCCGGCTGGAGCAGGCAGATAGGAGCGATAATGAGGAAGATAAAAACAGTTTTGGTGGTGTGTATTGTGGCAGCTATGATGCTTGGCTTGACTGCCTGCGGCGGCAGGGAGGATCAGGAGACGCTGCCGACGATTGAGCCTTCATCGGTGCCCGAGCATGAGGAACCGTCTTCACAGAATCAGGAAAACGAGAGCGCGGGCCAGCGGACAGAGACACCTGCCCCGGAAGTGATAGCGCTTACGGGGCCGGCAGCGGAACTAATGGATAACATTGTGGTTGGCTGGAGCCTGGGAAATACTTTAGACAGCTATAGCGGTACGGAGCTTGGTAAAAATGTAGGACTGAATTCTGAGATGGCATGGGGAAATCCCAAGACATCCCAGGAGCTGATCGATCTGGTGAAGGATAGCGGTATCAATGCGGTGAGGGTTCCGGTAACATGGTTTAATCATATGGATGATAACTATGTGATCGACGAGGCATGGATGGACCGGGTTCAGGAGATTGTGGATTACGTAATAAATGACGATATGTATTGTCTTCTCAACGTGCATCACGATACTGGGAGCGACGGGTGGCTGAGGGCAAGCGATACGAACCTTGACGAAGACAAGGCGATGTTTACCGCCATCTGGAAGCAGATCTGCGAAAGGTTTGGAGACTATGACGAGCACCTGATGTTTGAGGGTTTCAATGAGCTTCTGAACGATAACAATGAGTGGGTGAATCCAGACAGTCGGGCGGTGGAGATCACCAATGAGTTGAACCAGCTCTTTGTGGACACCGTTCGGGCTTCGGGTGGAAATAACGCTGAGAGAATCCTTGTAGTCAATACCTATTGTGCCGGTGGAAACAGTAGCGTAACGAAAGGCTTTGTGCTCCCCATAGACACGGTGGATAACAGTTTGGTCGTGAGTGCACATATTTATCAGCCCTTTAATTTTACGGCTCAAGAATATCCTAATGCTACCACCTGGGACAAAGCCAGTGTGGACAGCTATCTGAAGAATATGTACACCAGCTTTGTCCAGAAGGGAATTCCGGTCATTATTGGGGAGTTTGGCAGTGTGGATAAAAATAATACCGAACAGCGTCTGTCCTGGATAAAATACTATGTGGAAACCTGCCGGGAGTATGGCATAAAGTGCTTCTGGTGGGATAACGGAGATGCATACAGGCTCATTAACCGCAGAAGCCTGCAGGTGGCGCATAAGGATCTTCTGGGAATGCTGGTAGCGACCGCAAAAGGCGAGGAATATATTCCTCAGGGAGAAGACGAGGGGGAGGCTACGGATAACCTCTGCGCTAATGTGGATAACTGGTCTGGCTGGGTGAATTCCAGTGCAAAAGCCACAATATCGTATCTTCCCAATGGAACTTCTGTAGAAGTCACAGATGGTGGGGACGAGGAATGGTATATCCAGCCCACCTACACCCATATTACGCTGGAGCAAGGAGTGTCCTATGAGCTTTCCTTTGATTATGTGGCAACGAAGAATGTCACAATTGCCTTCCATTTCCAGCAGAATTATGATCCTTATGGCGTGTATGCGTCAGGCAGCATAGATTGTACCCAGGAGGTGCAGCATTATTCGGCTGTCATTACTATGGAAGAAAAGACGGATGGTAATGTGGCGCTGGTTTATAACTGCGGAAAGCACGGAGAGAGCGTACCATATACTCTGACGGTGACAAACTTGAGCTTAGTGAAGGTGGAAGAGTAGAGTTGATGAGATGGTGACAAGAGTGTCATAACGTGAAAATGGGGCTGCGTTTATCGCTGCCCCATTTCCGTTATCTGAATTCAATGCACCTGTACACATTCTGATATCAGCCCTTTTTCACTTTAAAATAGATCTGATAAGGTTCATACCCTATCTCATTTAATTTCTTAAAATTGATGCCCGGATCCTGATTCTCTGTTCGGTAAAAGGTGCGGAAGGTTCCCCATTCACGCTCCGTATCAGCTGACAATTCCGACTCAGGATCCTGGCCATCCAGCTTCAGAACCCTTTCCACCTCCGTAATTCCGGCCAATACATCCGGGCCATAGCGGAATGCTCCCGTCTGAGGATCATCGGGAAGGGGGATAAAGCTTAATTTGATGGGCAGCAGGAGAACAACGCTGTCCCCATTCTTCCAGGTTCTCTCCAGAGAAAGGAACTCGTCGGTACAATCCGTTTCCGCTTTCAGCTCATTGTTTACATAAACCTTAGCCTGTTTTGCCACCCAGTCCGGAATGCGCAGGCATAGCCTGTATTCCAGTTTCTCATCCAGATGCATGGTAAATACGTATTTCCTGAAATCTGGTTTGTTGGCATAGGTACTGGTGATTTCGTTCACAGTCTGCTGTACACTGTTTTCAGAAGAATTCATCAGACTGCCATTCATATAATCCTGTCTCTGGGTCAATTTTATCTTATGACCGCCCATTTCAAAGACAGCCTCGGAATCGGCATACATGGTCACATAAAGAGTCTGACCATCCTGATAATAAATGTTGCGGTTCCACGCAGCGTTGGCCTGAACCATGGTGCCGTGACAGCAGAAGAAGCTGTCCATTTCACCGGCCCAGTCTTTCTTACTGCCGGCTTTCATGGGAAGGAAATAAGTCAGCAATCCGGTCCATGGACTTCCCTTCCAGGGAACCCCGTGGTGATATGTCTGCGCCATGATGCCGTTGCGCATATTATACTCAATATAGTGCATATACTTGGGATCTTTTGTATGACGGAACAAAAATTCAGCCAGACGTATCATGTTATAAACCGTGCAATGTTCCTGATTCTTATCCCCCAATCTCGCCTTCAGCTTTTTCATGGGGGTCCAAATCTCGCCCTGAGTCTGTCCGCCGGTTACATAGTAGCCCCTGTCGGTCACAGCACATTTCCAATAACACTGTACAATCTGCATCCACTTTTCCTCACCCGTCACCTCATAGGCTCTGGCACATCCCAGTATTTCAGGTATGGTAGTATTGGCATGCATGTTCGTCAGAACATCTTTTCCCTCCAGCAACGGGTCAAAAAGTCTTCCTCGATAGTAACGCTCAAGGAGAGCCCTGTATTTTTCCTCTCCAGTGATTTCCAGCAGATCAGCCCAGACTTCCAGCATCCCGCCGGTTTCTATATCCAGTATGTTATCAAATTCTTCTCTGGTATAGCTTGAACTCCACCGGTTAAACCAATCCGCCAATTTGTCTGCGATCTGCAGGGCATTTTCCAGCTCCATGTACCGATATACATCTATCAGCCCCATGAACAGCTTATGTATATTGTACTGGGGGGCCCATATATTCTTGCCCTTTCCGATCCAATAAAGGTATTTTTCAGGGATCGGACACACCCATTCTCCACCATTGTCCTTCTGGCAGAGCAAAAGCTCATCCAGAATTGCTTCTGTTTTAGCCTTCAGTTCTCTGTCTCCCACTTCCTGGTACCGCAGTGCCGCAGCCGACAGCCAATGCCCCAGGAAATGACCTCTGATCTGGCAGCTGGGATCCTCCCAGCCGCCCATTGCATTTGGATCCATTCCCCGGCTGGAATACCTTCCTGCCTCCAGCATATAATTTCTGAGCAGGTATCGGTTTTCAAGCTTCATCAGGTACTGTCTGTTTGCCTCTTCCCTGCGAAGCAGTTCTCCCTCATGCAGCGTTACTTTTTTCCCTTTCAGTTCTAACATCCTTTTGGCCTCCCTATACTTGTGATTTTTTATATTCCGAATACAGGTCTGTAAAGTTTCACGAGCGGTCAGAAGAAGTATAGCATATTTTATCCAGAAGGAAAAGGGCTATGACGGAGGCATATCATCATTTATTCTATTCCGTTAATAAATTTTTTCGAGTTGAAAGTTCCTGATTGAAACATTAGTGACTTTTGTACTATAATATACAAAAAAAGGAGAACAAGGTCATGGCAAAAAATTTGATTCTGTTTTACTCTCGTAAAGGTGAAAACTATTGGAACGGCAACATCAAGAACATCGCAAAGGGCAATACGGAGATCGTTGCTGAATTCATTCAGAAAGCAGTGGGCGGCGACCTGTTTGAGGTGGAGACGGTAAAGACATATGCTGCGGACTACTATACATGTATTGAAGAGGCAAAGCAGGAGCTGCGTGAGCAGGCGAGGCCGGAACTGAAAAAGTATCTGGACAGCATTGCGGAATATGATAATGTTTTTGTCTGTGGCCCCTGCTGGTGGGGAACCTTCCCGATGGCAATCTTCACACAGCTGGAAAAGCTAGATTTCTCCGGCAAAAAGGTGATGGCGGTAATGACCCATGAAGGCAGCGGTCTGGGAACCTGTGAGAGCGATCTGAAAAAGCTCTGTGCCGGTGCGGTCTTTGGAAAAGGCCTTGCAGTACACGGCGCCGACGCTTCGGAATCCGAAAACACTGTGGTGTCTTGGGCGCAAAAGGCAATCTAGTATGCTGAAGTTTATGGAATAAAGATTCGCAGAAGCAGAAGAAGCAGAGGAAAAATGGCTAAGATCCTGACTGTTTTTTTCGTTGAAGGGCGAAAATCTTGCGCCCGGTGATAAAACCGTGTATCTGGAGAAAGGAAACACTGCGGTTGCTGCGGAGTTTATCCAGAAGGCTGTCGGTGGTGACATTTTTGAGATTGAGACGGTCAAGACCTACAAAAAAGATTACATGGAGATGATCAATGAGGCAAAGGAAGAACAGGAGAATGGCATCCGGGTCATCGTTTTTGTCACCAGCGGCGGAGGCGGTTTCGGAAGGAGCGTCAAGGAAATGCGAAAGATATGCCCGGATATTGATATTTTGGCCGTCCGCGACTTCCTGGGGCATCAGGTGGCGGATTCGGAGGAAAAAATCAGCGAATGGGCAAGGGATGAATTAATGAAAGCACAAGTTTGATAGGGAATGATATTACTGCGTTTTTAAGTGACAACTGCCTGCATCACAAATTTGTGGATGCAGGTCAGACTGTTATAAACAGTCGGCAGGAATTGTCGTATTATATTCATAAAATCATGCCATTTATTTATTTCTGAATAATCATAATCATGCTATATCTTCGTCGAAGTTATTCCAGAAAAGAATTAAGGCTCCTTTGGAGTAAAGCTAAATTTCCTCAACAAATATACATATTTCCTTGAAGTTTTCAAGTGCCAGAGGAATGTGTAATGATTATAATTGTATAGCTGAAAAGATTCATGAAGGCCAATTGAAATTATCTCCCCAATGGTCTATAATACAAAAGTAAATGTATTTGGAGAGGAATGATTGACTATGACGATAAATGGAATCCTCATGATAATACAAACAATAGGTATCCTCATTCCGTTAGTCGGAATTCTTGTGCTGATTCAAAAGGAACAAAGCAAGACAACCATGTACCTGATGTTGACGAACTTTGGCTGCCTGATCATGAACGGAGGATACATCCTTCTCTTGAGAGCAAAATCCCCGGACCTGGCAGAGTTTGGGTACAATGTTGAGTATACTGGGAATATTATCTTTTATCTGTTTTTTGTCCTGTTTATCATTTCTTATTTTCAGATCAGGCGAATCCATTGGCTGATGTGTCTGTGGGGCTTATTTGAGGTATTTAATTTCATAAGCTTACAGGGACTTCTGAAATTTCAGCTTTTTTTCAAGGAAATGTCCTTTGAAGTGCCTGCAGATTTGGGAATCGTAAAGGAGAATCTGCCCCCGGGTCCTTTGTATGTGGCCAGGTATAGCTTTATTTGCTCGTTTTTGCTGTATGGCATTATCTATACCATGGTTAAGATGCGTAAGGTAGCCTCCCGGAAAGAGAAAAATAATATTGCAAGACTGGTGGGGGCTCAATTTGTAGTGCTGCTGTCCCTGGTGCTGATGCTGTTATGTGAATTTGACTATAATATTGTGCCAATTTTAAGCTCGCTTTCTATCCTGTTTATCATACTGGGCGTGATGCACGGGGAGATGTTCAGCGTCACGGACAGAGGACGTGATTGGGTATTCGAGAATATGGACGGCGCGTTTGTTATCGTGGACAGCTCCTTTGGATTTCTGGAAGCGAATGCCGGTGCGCGACGGCTGTTCAAGGAACTAAAGCACCAGAGGAGAAATGAGAGAATATCCGAGGAATTGCACCAGCTTATGGTGAGAGATTCGGATGAAGAGGAAATTGAGGGGAAATTTTACGAAAAGCAAATTGTATCCCTGAAAAATAAAGACGGGGTACAGGGCTACAGCCTGGTGCTGATGGATGTCACAAAGCAGCATAAACTAATGCAGGAGTTACAGATAGAAAAACAGAACGCGGAGGATGCGAACCAGGCAAAGTCCGTTTTTATGTCAAATATGTCCCATGAGATCAGAACGCCCATGAACGCCATTGTGGGAATGACGGAAATACTGCTGCGCAGCCAGCTGCCGGAGCAGGAGAGAGGGTATTTGTACAATATCCAGAATTCCGGAAATGCGCTTCTTCGGATTATCAATGACATCCTTGATTTTTCCAAGATCGAGTCGGGCAAGCTGGAACTTACTGAGGATCAATATGAGCCTATGTCTATGCTGAGCGATCTGGGAATGATCTTCTTAAATCGGATAGGAAATAAAGATGTAGAGTTATTGTTTGATATAGACAGCGAGCTTCCGGTTAAACTCCATGGAGACGAACTTAGAATTCGACAGGTCATTATCAATATTGTAAACAATGCGATCAAGTTTACGGAAAAAGGATATGTAAAGCTGACAATAAAGGTGGAAAGTATCGAGAATGACAATGTCAAGTTATTCTTTTCCGTGAAGGACACAGGCCAGGGAATTGCAGAAGAAGATCTGGAGAAGATATTCTCATCCTTCCAGCAGGTGGATACAAAGAAAAACCGGTATAAGGAAGGAACCGGTCTGGGGCTCTCTATTTCAAAGCAGTTAATTGAAATGATGGGAGGCAGGATCGAAGTACGAAGCGAGTATGAAAAGGGGAGCGAGTTTTACTTTACGATTCAGCAAACGCTTGTTGATACAAAGAGGGCGGCAGACATTAAAGAAGAGAATCGGTCAGACGCTGTAATATTCCGATTCGGGAATCCGTATTTGTGTGAAGCGGCGGACAAATTGGCGCGGGCATATGGCATACAGGCAGTCCGAAACGAGCATATTTCGGAAGAACAGACTCCTGTGAAATACATATTTACTGACAGCGTCACTTCGTTTTCTGAATTGGAAAGAGAAGTATTTAAGAAGTGGAAGAGCACGGTATATGTTCTGAAGAATCCTATGCTGGATTCTGCGGGGGAATCAGGTGCGATCATTCTGAACAAACCCTTATACAGTTTAAACTTCTGTCAGGCTGTGAACAGGGAAATACATGGAGTGGCAGTCAAGTCGGAAAGAAGTATCAATTTCACTGCGCCGGACGCAAGGATCCTGATCGTGGACGACAACGAGATGAACCTAAAGGTTGCCATTGGCCTTTTGGAACCCCTTCATATGCAGATCGACACAGCAATGAACGGCAGGCTGGCAGTGGATAAGATAAAGCAGAGTGGGCACTATGATCTTGTATTTATGGATCACATGATGCCAGTCATGGATGGAATTGAAGCGACACATGAGATTCGTGCACTGGAGGGTGAATATTATCAGGAGCTTCCGATCATCGCCTTATCGGCCAACGCCACTACCGAGGCCAGGAAGATGTTCCAGGACGAGGGTTTAAGCGACTTTGTTGCAAAACCTATACAAATGAAAGAGATATGCGAATGCATCGTAAAGTGGCTGCGGTCAGATCTGGTAAAAGAGAATACAGTTGTGATGCAGAATGCAGGCATGGAAGCGGGGGAAGAACTACCAGTCATTGAAAATCTGGATGTATCCGAAGGGATCAAGAATTGCGGTTCCCGAAAGCTGTTTGTAAGCCTGCTGGGAGATTTCTATAAACTGATCGACCCGAAGAGTGCAAAGGTGGAGCAGTGTCTTGCAGATGGCATGATCCGTGATTACACAATTGAAGTACATGCGTTAAAAAATACCGCAAGAATGATAGGGGCAATGGAATTGTCCGGGCTCTTTTATGAAATGGAACAGCTGGGCAATGCGGGAGAGCAGGAGCTGTTAAGGGAACGCACACCGGCGGTTTTGGAGCTGTACAGGAGCTATAAGCCGATTTTGGCGGAATACGCAAAAGAAGAGGACATTGGGAAGGAAAAGGTCTCTTATGCGGTGATACGGGAAGCCCTGATGAAACTGCATGACGCAATGGATGCTTTTGATCTGGATGAGGCGGACAATGCGTTAAAGGAGCTTAAGGGCTATGCGCTTCCGGAGAATCTAAAATCCATGATGGAGCAGCTGGATGCTTATGTTGCGGATGTGGCAATGGAAGATGTCATGAACCTGACAAAGCAAATGTGCGAGAATCTGGAAGACAGTGAAGACGGTAATGACAGTGATAAGCCTCTGATCATGGCAGTGGATGACGATGAGATGAATATCCGGTTAGTGTCGGAAATGTTGAGCGAGAGTTTTCGTGTGACTGCAGCTACAACCGGCGGGATGGCATTTGAACTACTGGAGAACACAATACCGGATTTGATCCTGTTGGATGTACATATGCCGGATATGGATGGAATCGACATTATCCGTCGGTTGAAGACAACAAAGGAATATGCGGAGATACCTGTTGTGTTTCTGACATCGGACGCTGACGAGGATACGGAAATTCAGGGATTTCACGAGGGGGCAGTAGATTTTCTGAGGAAGCCCTTCCAGAAGGATGTGGCGATTCAGAGAATCCAAAGAATTCTGGAGCTGGATTACCTGAAGAAAAATCTACAGGACGAGGTGCAAAAGCAGACTTCTATTGCGGAACAAAGGCGTCAGAGCGTGGAACGGCTGTCCCTGCAGATGATACAATCCCTGGCAAACGCAATTGATGCCAAGGATTCCTACACCAACGGTCATTCTACAAGGGTTGCCATGTATGCAGGTATGATCGCTGAAAAACTGGGATATGCCGGTGAACAGCTTGAGCGGCTTCGATATGCGGGATTATTGCATGATATTGGAAAGATTGGGATTCCGGAAGAGATTATTAATAAGCCAGCCAGGCTGACAGATGAAGAATATGCGGTAATCAAAACGCATCCGGATATTGGCGGAAATATTTTAAAGGAGATTTCAGAAATACCCGAAATATCCATAGGAGCCAGATGGCATCACGAAAGATATGACGGAGGCGGGTATCCGGATCATCTGGCAGGTGAAAATATTCCTGAGCTTGCCAGGATCATCGGTGTTGCTGATTCCTACGATGCAATGACATCCAACAGAAGCTATCGTGGTCTCCTATCGCAGGAAACAGTGCTGAGTGAGATGGAAAAAGGCAGAGGCACCCAATTTGACCCACAGATAGCGGATGTTATGATTGAACTGATAAAAAATGATGCGGATTATACCATGCATGAATGATCCGGGAAAGAAGAGAGGAGCGCCAAATGAACATATTGATCGTATCGGAGAAAAACAGTCTTTTTGTAAGATCTGCCATGGAGCAGTTTACAGAGCTGGAATATCATGTGGTTGTGGAAAGCCTTGATGTGCAGAAGATATCTAAGTTAAAGGATTCTTTTGAAGCTCTTATCCTGTACATGGAAAGCGACGGAGAGGACAAAACCCAGGACATTGTTTATCTGAGGGATAAAGCGGTAGAAGAGGATATTCCAATTTTTTATATGGGTGATGAGGCGGAATCATTAAAAAGGCTGATCCCGGATCATGTTTTGCAGCACGTTTTCCAAAGACCCATCGACATCAAACAGGTCGTCCAAAAGATAGATGAGTATATCAAAAGTTATGGAAGACATGTAAAGAAAAAAATACTGGTGGTTGACGATTCCGGCGCCATGCTCCGCAATATCAAGGGATGGCTTGAGAACGACTACCAGGTGATCCTTGCCAATTCCGGTGCAATGGCGATCAAATATCTCGCGACGAACCGCCCGGACCTTGTGCTCCTTGACTATGAGATGCCGGTTGTAGACGGGAGCCAGGTTTTGGAGATGATCCGCACGGAAACCGAATTCAGTGATGTCCCTGTTATCTTTTTGACCAGTAAAAATGACAAGGAAAGTATTCTGAAGGTCATGACGCTAAAGCCCGAGGGGTATCTGTTGAAAACCATGGAACCGGATCGGATCGTGCAGGAAATACATAACTTTTTTGAAAAGAGAAAACGTATATAGAAACCCGTATACAGAAACAAATTAGTCTTGATATGCAGTTTGTTCCCTCGAAAATGCGTTTCATTCCAAAAATATTGTAAATCTAAGTAAATATAGATACAATTACCGCGAAAAGTGTAGGAGCAGATACTTACAGCTAAAAAGCGGAGGATTATGGAATGAAGAAAATCTTTACTAAAAATTTATGCATTTACATGTTGATTGGTATGGTAGCGGCCATGGTGGCCATTTTTATACTGCAGACGATCACAACGAGCATTGGCAATACGTCTGACAGTCGGGAAAAATTGTCCACAGTCAAGGAGAAGCTGGAGAGTAACCAGGAGGAAATTGACAGGCTGACAGAGAATCTGGGAGAGAACAGCCTTGCAAAGTCCAAAGCGTTTGCGAACATCATTGCAGCAGATTCTTCCATTATTTCCGACAAAAGCAAGATGAATGCGCTGTTGGACGATCTGAAGGTAAGTGAACTGCATGTGATAGATGAGAATGGTATTATTACACACAGTACTGTAGATGCCTATGTGGGATTTGATATGGGAAGCGGCGAGCAGTCAGCAGCTTTTTTGGTCATTATTGACGACCCTTCCATAGAGATCGTTCAGGAGCCCCAGGAAAATGCTGCAGAGAAAATTCTGATGCAATATGTAGGTGTGGCAAGAAAGGATGTAAAAGGATTTGTGCAGGTTGGTATTCGTCCGGAAATTTTGGAAGAAACTTTGGCTAACACTGCTGTTGATGTTGTATTAGATGAGATTGATTACGGTAAAAAGGGATACATTTGGGCGGTGGATCTGCAGTCAGGACAAGTCATCGCACATCCGGAGAAAAGTCTCGTTGGCACCTCAGCGAAGAATGCTGGGCTGCCTGTGAAAGCAGGGAGTGGACGGACAAAGGTAAATCGTGTGACAGGATACTATGTGGCTGAGGCGTATGACGGAATGCTGATCGGTACCTTTCTGCCGTCTGGAGAATATTATCAGGAACGTTTGAGCCAGACCTTAGTCGTGTCTGTCAGCATGTTAGTGATTTTCCTTGTTCTTCTTGTTTTAATTAACCGTATGGTGGACAGCAAGATCGTAAAGGGGATCCATCATTTTGCAGATGCCATGAAGCTGATCGCTGCCGGAGATTATTCCGTTCGTGTGGAAGAGAGGGGAAATGAGGAATTTGCTTTGTTTAGCGACGGTATCAATGCCATGTTAGACGGTATGCGGAACAATTTAAATGAAAATGAGCAGCTTATCGTGAGACAGCAGCGGGATGTGGAGGCAAATCATGAGCTGATAGAAAATGTGAAGCAGGTTTGTTCCCGTTTAAATGATATCTCTAACGAAACATTGGATAATGCCCGGCTGATCCACAACGGCACTGAGGAACAGGAAACTGTAGTCACCGATCTGAGGAATATAATGAACAAGCTTGTACAGGGCCTGAATAACAGCGCAGATGCTACGGTAGCCGGCTCAGTATTGATTGATGAAACGGTTGATTCCATGCATCAGGGAAAAACGCAGATGAAGGAGTTGGAACTGTCCATCCACAAGATCAGCGATACGTCGACTGCAATCGAGAAGATCATCGAAGAGATCAATGCTATTGCAGGGCAGACAAATATGCTTTCCCTGAACGCTTCTATTGAGGCGGCGAGAGCTGGTGAGATGGGCAAGGGCTTTGCTGTTGTGGCCACAGAGGTTGGCGCACTGGCATCAAGAAGTTCACAGGCAGCAAAGGAAACAGCCACTCTTATCATGAGCACGATAGAAGCCATTGAGGGAGGCAGAAAGATCAGCGAGCAGACGATGGAAGTGTTCGACAGTATGGCGGAGCAAATTGAAAAGGCAAGCGCAGGCGTCAAGGATATTGCGGACATGGTGCGCCAGAATGCATCAATCGTTTCTGAGGCAATAGACGGTCTGGAACACATTTCCGACGTGGTGGAACGCAATGTGGAGATATCCCAGAACAGCGAGCAGGTTTCCATGACCATGGCGGAGGAGGCAGGCCACCTGTTAAAGATGGTTGAGCCGTAAAAGGCATAAAGGAGTATTCAAAGGGATTGTTGCAAATTATGCGACAATCCCATTTTGTTCTAAGGTTGCTTTTTCCGCACCTGCAATTGTGCCAAAACCACCGCACTGAAAATCAATATGCACCCTAATATTTCCCGTCCGGATAATGCTTCTCCTAAAAGTACCCAACCTGCCAGCACGGAGAATACAGACTCCAGACTCATAATCAGGGAAGCCACTGTGGGATTCATTCCCCGCTGCCCTATGATCTGCAAGGTATATGCCACGCCGCATGACAAAACACCTGCATACAATATGGGAATCCATGCATATGGGTCTGTGAATGCCGATGCCCATTCTGAAATCTCTGATACAGAACAGCCCATATCTACAAAAACCATTGGTATGGCAGAGATGATGCCACATACAAGAAACTGGATGCAGGCCATTCGCACCCCGTCCACCATATCAACATAATGGTCAACGATCAGGATCTGCACCGCAAATGCCAGGGCGCAGAGCAAAAGAAGAAAATCTGAAAACTGGATAGAAAAGCTTCCCTGCATGCATAACAGATACAATCCAACCATAGCTATGGCAATTCCAAGCCAGACATTCCAACCGCACTTTTTCTTAAGAAAAAGTCCTAATATTGGAACCATTAACATATAACAGGCTGTGAGAAATCCTGCCTTTCCTACGGGGGACCCCAGGTAAATCCCCACCTGCTGTAAATTGCTGGCAACTGATAACGCTATTCCGCAGGCAACTCCTCCAGTAAGCAGTATTCGCCAGTCCTTGCGGCTGACAGGCTTCCTGCGAGACCAATGATGCCAGTCCGACAGCTTTATGACAGGCACCAATACAAGGCTGCCTATGACAGAACGGATGCAGTTAAAGGTATATGGACCTACTGCGTCCCCACCGGTGCTTTGCGCCACAAAAGCGATGCCCCAGATAAATGCTGCCAGTGCAAGCAAAAAGGAATTACGTTGTTTTAGCCTAATATCCTGCGATGCCATCATCTTTCAATCCGCTGCTCCCCTGAGTCTGTCATATGTGTATCTCCATTTCCTGCATCTCCTGACTCTATTGATTTCAGTGCCTTATAATTTTCACCCCAAGCCTGCATAGAGTTAAGAATAGGGCGCATGGTTTCCCCTAATTCCGATAAAGCATATTCAACCCTCGGCGGTACTTCGGCGTAAACAGTACGGTTAATGATCCCATCTGCCTCCATAGAGCGGAGACTGTCAGTCAGGACCTTTTGGCTGATTCCCTCTAAATTTTTTTGTAATTCATTAAAGCGCCAAGGACGCACAAGCAGATTCCGCATAATAAGCAGTTTCCACTTATTGCCAATCAGTTGTACGGTTGTGGCAACCGGACATTCAGGGAGCAAGTCGGCTTTTGTTTTCATGAGCACCTCCATTACTTTAAAAAAGAATGTTACATACAAATTATACTGCTACATTCTAAAAAGTTCAACAACAAATGGACCAATAGTTACAAAAAGGTAACTATGTTATAAAAAGGTGCGTACTTGTTGGCAATATGGCAGTTTGTATAATAGGATTTACGGAGAGAAAAGCTTTCTGAATACATAAAAGGAGGTCACTCAAATGGCACTTTCTAATCTTGCAGGATGGAATGCAAAAATGTCACCTTCTGCTTCTGGCAGCGCTTGTGGGTCTGGCGATGAGCCGGAGGAGAAGCCCGCAGCATGCGGTTCCGCATGTGGCGCAGGTGACAAGCCTGCAGAGGCTCCCGCAGCCTGCGGCGCTTCTGACAAGTAATCCATCTTGTTCTAAAGCTGTTCCCGGCGGGAAAGACTCGCCGGGAACATTGAAATGTATTTCGGTGAAACCGATTTTTATATGTGTGAGGACAAAGACATGAAACAGTATTTTTCTGAAGTGAAACAATACTTTGCTTTTCAATGGCATGTTACGGATGAATGCGATCAGCGGTGCAAGCATTGCTATATTTTTTCAGTGGACAACTGTAAAAAGCTGGATGTCATGACATGGCAGCAAATGGAAGACACCTTTTACAACTGCCTGGATTTCTGCGAAATATATGACAGATTGCCGTACTTCTATATCACGGGCGGCGATCCCATCCTGCATCCTGACTTTTGGAGACTGCTTGGGCTCATGAAGGAGCGGGATATTCCCTTTACAATCCTGGGAAATCCATTTCACCTGAATGATGAAGTATGCCAAAAGCTGAAAGAATATGGCTGTCAGAAGTATCAGCTCTCCCTGGATGGGATGCAGGAAACTCACGACTGGTTTCGTAAGCCGGGGTCCTTTGACATTACCCTGGAAAAAATTGCCTGTATCAAAAGGGCCGGCATCCGCAGTGTAATTATGACAACTGTGTCAGGCACAAACATCGAAGAGATCCCCGATATCATTGATACAGTGGTTGCTGCGAAGGTAGATGTGTTCGCTTTTGCTCGCTATTGCCCCACAAGTGAGGAAAAGGATTTGTGTATAGATCCTATGCGCTATCGGGAACTGCTGGCAGCCTGTGATAAAAAGTTTAAAGCATATGAAGCGGCGGGCTGCGAAACTTACTTTAACAAAAAGGACCATCTCTGGACATTGTATGAGTATGAAACAGGGACTTTTCAGATTCCAGACACAGCGGAAGAGGGCATGATATACGGTGGCTGCAATTGCGGAAACTGCCATTTGACGATTCTGCCTAACGGGGATGTCTACGCCTGCCGCCGGGTACAGGACAGTCGTGTGGCCAATATTTTCGAGGACAGGCTCGCAGATGTTTGGGTCAGCGAGATGGAAGCCTATCGGGAATATGATAAGTTTATAAAATGCGGAAAGTGTGAGCTGAAGGCATGGTGCCGTGGCTGCCCAGCCGTTGCCAGCTGTACAAGCAGCCGCAAAACGGCTGTTGAGAGATTCTATGATGCTGATCCACAATGCTGGAAAGAGTTGTGATGATATGGAGGTAGAGGTATAATGGAGCTGTTAGAAGCAATCAAGAGTAGAAGATCCATCAGAAAATATCAGGCAAAACAAATCTCAAGAGAGGATTTGGAGAAAATCCTGGAAGCCGGGACTTATGCATCCAATGCTGGCGGAGGTCAAAGGAGTATGATTGTCGGGATACACAATGCGGAACTGGTGGAGAAGCTGGGAAGAATGAATATGGCACATTTTGACCGCAGCCGGTTGATCGGTTCTTATGTATCTAGGGAACAACCCAGCGTTATTGATGATCCAACTATTATGAGCGGTTTTTACGGTGCGCCTGCACTTTGTATTATGTTTGCCCAGAAAGATTTTGTGTTTGGGATTCCGGACGCTTTCTGCTGTGCGGAGACAATGCTGATGGAAGCCTTTGATCTGGGGATATCTTCCTGTATCGTCTCTAGGGCGGAGGAAACCTTTGATAATGAGATCGGTGCGGCGCTGCTGAAGGAATGGGGGGTGCCGGACAACTATATTGCCCGCTGCTTTGTAACACTGGGTTACTGCGAGGGAGAATATCCTGTCAGCAAACCAAGAAAGCAAGGAAGAATCAGAGTGATTGAATGAATTATAAATTAGTAGTGGGAGGCAAGACATGACGCAAGAGCAAAGACAGACGTTTCTCATCGATGAATTACTCTGCGAGGAGCCGCAGTACAAAAATATGGCGGTTCCAAAGAACCTGGAGGAGCAGAAGCGCCTGCTCCGTTCTCTTATGAATGTCCGCCGTGCGAAGAAGATAGGCAGTGATTTTCTGGCTGTTCAGGATGAATACCTAAAGGAGGAAATTTCTGCAAAAGGAGTCACGGATCTTGAGGATTTATCACCGGTATCAGACGGTATTTATCTATGGCAGGGCGACATTACCACGCTCCGGTGTGATGCTATCGTCAACGCCGCCAACGCAGGGTTGACCGGGTGTTATGCTCCCTGTCACGGCTGCATTGACAACTGCATCCATACCTATGCCGGAATACAGCTGCGGCTGGAATGTGCCAGAATTATGAAGAAACAGGGTCACGAGGAAGAAACGGGAAAAGCGAAGATTACGTCAGCATATAATCTGCCCTGCAAATACGTCCTGCATACCGTTGGCCCGATCATCTCCGGTCCGCTGACACAGACGGACAAGGATCTTCTTGCGTCCTGTTACCGATCCTGTCTGGAACTTGCAGAGCAAAACGGGGTGAGAAGCATAGCGTTCTGCTGCATTTCCACAGGTGAGTTTCACTTTCCAAACGATAAGGCGGCTGAAATCGCCGTGCAGACCGTGAAGGACTACAAGGAGCGTACAAATAGCAGTATGGAGGTGATCTTCAATGTTTTCAAGGACATCGATTACGAAATCTACCGAAAATTACTTAACGCAGATTGAGAAATTCAAAAGTGTGATAGATCATACGGATGTTGTTGTGACCGGTGCGGGAGCCGGACTTTCCACCTCGGCGGGATTTGTCTACTCCGGCCAGCGTTTCAGAAAAAATTTTTCAGACTTTGAAGATAAGTACGGCTTTCACGACATGTATTCGGGAGCGTTTTGCCGCTACGATACATCGGAAGAGCATTGGGCATACTGGAGCCGCTTTATCACGGTCAACCGCTATATGGATCCTCCGAAACCGGTGTATAAACAGCTTTTAGAATTGATAAAGGACAAGGACTATTTTGTGATTACCACAAATGTGGATCATTGCTTCCAGAAAGCCGGCATTGACAAAAAGCGTTTGTTCTATACCCAGGGTGACTATGGCCTGTTTCAATGCAGTGAGCCATGCTGTCAGGAGACTTTTGAGAATGAGAACATAATCCGCCAGATGGTGGAGCAGCAGGCGGATATGCGCATTCCCTCTGAACTTTTGCCAGTCTGTCCCCACTGTGGGAAGCCCATGACCATGAATCTGCGCTCGGACAACCGGTTTGTGGAGGATGAGGGATGGTACAGGGCGGCGGAGCGGTATGCGAATTTCCTGCGGTCGAAGGCAAATATGCGGATATTGTTCCTGGAGCTGGGAGTTGGCTATAACACCCCGGGCATCATCA
This sequence comes from Acetatifactor sp., assembly GCA_022511385.1. Lineage (GTDB taxonomy): Bacteria > Bacillota > Clostridia > Lachnospirales > Lachnospiraceae > Acetatifactor. The sequence goes on along the minus strand of JAFLRN010000004.1, from coordinate 7,868 downwards.
AGTATCCGTTCTGGCAAATGACTGCGCAGAATCCGAAGGCGACTTATGCTTGTATCAATTATGGGGAAGCAGTGTGCCCGAAAGAGATTGAAGAACAATCCATTTGTATTGATGGGGATATCGGAAAGGTCTTGGAGGATTTGAGGTGACATTATGCATGATATATGGAATCCGTGGCATGGCTGTGTGAAATGCAGCGAGGGATGCCAGAACTGCTATATGTTTTTTCTTGACCGTGTACGTGACCGTAACGGTGCGGACATTTACAAGACAAAATCAGGATTTACCTATCCCCTGCAAAAAGTCAAAAGCGGCGGATATAAAGTTCGTAGCGGCGAATTGATCCGGGTTTGTATGTCATCTGATTTCTTTTTGGATGAGGCGGATCAGTGGAGAACCGAGGCATGGGAAATCATGCGGCAACGTCCGGATGTAAAGTTTTTTCTGCTCACGAAGCGCCCGCAGCGTGTAGAAAAATGTCTGCCAAAGGATTGGGGCGACGGATGGGAAAATATTTTCTTCAATGTTACCTGTGAAAATCAACAGAGGGCGGATGAGCGTATTCCCATTTTACTGGAATTGCCCTTTAAGCATAAAGGCATTATGTGTGCACCATTTATCGGTGCGGTCAGCATTGAAAAATATCTTGCTCGCGGACAGATTGAACAGGTCATTTGCGGCGGTGAGAATTATGATGGATCAAGGCCTTGCAATTTTGATTGGGTAAAAAAGCTTCGGGCGGAATGTGTCTCCCATAATGTCACCTTTTGCTTTATCGAAACAGGTACAGTTTTCATCAAAGATGGGAAACGCTACCATCTGCCTAAGAAGCAGATACAGAGTGAAATGGCCTATAAATCCGGCATGAACTACATTGGTAAGCCGATAGAGTGGACGCTCACAGATCGCTTTGGTATGGAGATATCAAAGGAAGATTTATATGTGCCGCACTACTGTGAGAATTGTGAGCATTGTGGGAGTAGATTGATTTGTAATGGCTGCTCAGATTGCGGGAGATGCAAAACAACAAAGAAATTGTAGCGAACGCTGCAATTCCTTTGTTCACGGAGACATCCAGAGTCGAACCCGCGAGTTCCGGAAGATATCATCAACGATAATTACGACCCTGTACATGAGGATCAAATGGAGTGGGATTCCGAAACCATCAACATGACAAGTTTTGAATAATCTCAATAAAAACTTTTACAGCCATAGAAGGTTTCCGGGAATATACAATACCGTAAGGTATTTCATATTCCCATTCCATGGGCAGCGTTACCAAGGCGGGGTGAATGTCTGCCCAAATATCCAATGTCTCCATCAGGTAATTCATCCGTTCACATTCATTGAATATTGATGTGTCATAGAAGTTAGGAGCGTCTACAATTTTGATCAGGGGATGATTTACCAATATGTCATCCCGCATATGATTCAAAACGGTGGAATCCCCTCTTTTGATCATCATAAAAGCCTCTCCGTCCAAGTCGGACCAGCGGAGGCTTTTTTTCTTTGACAAAGGATGCTTACGGGGAACAGCAATACGGCAGGGGAGTTTGTCTAGAAGAAAGATATTGTGCTGCGCCCGCCATTCCATAGAATCACAGGGCGCTACAAAGCAATCAATCTGATTTCCAAGTGCGGAAAGAGCAGAATCTAAGCCGGCAGGATCATCATCAAATGGAACTATGTGGATTTGGAATGGTAGACTTCCGTCATCAAACTCAGCCCATAAATCGATCAATCTCTTACAAGGACGAAGAATGGATGTTCCTATCCGAATTGTGTTCTGTTCCGATACGGCAAGCTGTCGAGCCTTTTTAACAGCCTCATCCGCAAATTCCATCATTTGTTTTGCAGCTTGATAAATAGAACGTCCGGCAGCAGTTAAATACGTTCCCTGATTGGTGCGATAGGTGAGTTTCGCTCCTATGATGCGTTCCAGTTTGTTCATTTGGTTCATAACGGAGGCAGGTGTGATATATAATTCCTGCGCCGCTTTCAGAAAGCTACCCTGGTCGGCCACAGTAATGAAGGTGATAAGTTCTCTGATATACATAAGTATGCTCTCGCTTTTAGATTTTCTTAAAACCATTTTAACATTTTTGTATCTTCGAAGTCAACGAATATTCTGTTATAACATAGGTACCAAGGTAGGAAGATATTGTTTGAGGGTGAAGTGATGACTGGGAAATCAATGACGGAAGGAACACCGTGGAAACATATTTTAAGATTTGCGATTCCTGTACTTGCAGGCTCGCTGCTGCAGCAGTTATACAACACAGTAGATACCATCGTGGTTGGTAATTTTTCGGGGGAGACAGCCCTCTCTGCGGTTGGTACGACGGGAAGCTTTACCTTCTTGTTCTTAGCACTTGCAACAGGATTTTCTGCCGGAAACAGCGTAGTTGTGGCGCAACACTACGGCGCCGGGGACGAGAAACAGGTGAGAGCCAATGCATCTACCGGTATTCTGCTTATAATGGGTATGGGACTTGTAGCTACGATCGTGGGACTTTTGATATCGCGCCCGGCTTATACCTATCTTGTCGGAGTGCCGGAGGAATTTCTGGAGCTGACACTGCAATATTTCAGTGTGTATGCGATAGGATTGATTTTTCAGTTCGGCTATAATATTTTTTCGTCCATATTAAGAGCAGTGGGAGATAGTGCGGCAACATTGTATTTTCTGCTGATTTCATCTGTACTGAATATCATTTTAGATCTGATTTTTGTTGCGGGTTTTCAGTGGGGTGTTGTAGGAGCGGCATTGGCAACGGATATAGCGCAGGCCGGTTCATTTGTGGCAGCATACATTTACATGACACGCAAATACCCTGTATTCCGCTTCAAGCTGAAAGAGTTCACATGGGATTCAGGATTGGCAAAGAAAACGATGCGGGTAGGTCTTCCCATTGCATTGCAGTTGATTATCGTATCATTTGGACTGACCTTTATCCAAAGAGCAGTCAATGGCTTCGGACAGACAATGACAGCCTCTTTCACAGTGGGATACCGAATCGAATTATATATGAACCTGCCCTGCAGTGCTTTCCAAACAACGCTTGCCACCTATACGGGGCAGAACATTGGTGCAGGGAAACCGGAGCGGGTGAAAAAAGGTGCCAGACAAGCAGTAATGATCTCTTTTCTGCTTACACTATGCATTTCTGCACTCGTATGGCTGTTGGCTGAAAATATCATAGGTCTGTTTAAATTGAGCGAACAGGCAACGGTTTACTGCAATGCCCACCTTAAGACAATTGCGTTTATCAATATCATTCTTGCCCTTTACATTCCTCTGTTTGGCGTATTTCAGGGTACAAATCACGGGGGAGCAGCAACATTTGTTGCTGTGGGGGCATTGGGAATGCGGGTGATCAGCACTTATCTGTTCCGGTATAGTCCCTTGTTCGGGCATACAATTATCTGGTGGAACGGACTGTTTGGATTTGGAACAGGATGCCTGATCACTTGGACTTATTATCTTAGTAACCGTTGGCAGAAGAAATCTGCTATTGAAAAACAAATGGGAAGTAATGAATCATTTTAAGGAGCAAGGCACATGAATCAAAAGATTATTGTTTTAAATGGGGCCGCAAGAAAGAACGGGAATACGGCAAAACTGGTTGCGGCTTTTGCGGCTGGGGCAGAATCTGCGGGTAATCAGATAAAGATTTTTTATCTTGACGGAATGAAAATAAATAGCTGTAAAGGATGTTTGAAGGCTGGCAAGGATTCCAAAAGTCCATGCAGCCAAAAGGACGACATGGATCAAATCTATGCTGAATTTGAAGATGCCGATGTGGTCGTGTTTGCTTCGCCACTGTATTTTTGGACGATAACAGGTACCTTAAAAACCGCGGCCGACAGATTATATGCGGAACTGGAATGTCTGGGATACGGTAAGTTTCCAAAAAAGAGCGTGTTGCTGATGACTGCAGACGGTGGTGATTATTCTCAGGCAGTAACGTGGTATCGGACCTATGAAAGAAATCTCAGATGGAAGAATTTAGGCGAGGTGCTGGGCAAGGGAAAGACTCATGAAGTCTATCAGCTGGGAGCTTCTCTTTAAAGAATATTTGTAAGTACAGAAAAGGGGCTAAGAACAGTGGAATATATTATTTTAAATAACGGCGTGAAAATGCCAATTTTAGGATATGGAACGTATCAGACACCTTCCGGCGTTACCGAACGGTGTGTTACTGATGCGCTCCGTGTTGGCTACCGCTCCATTGATACGGCACAGTGTTACGGCAACGAGCATGAGGTCGGACTTGCCTGCCGGAAATCCGGAATATCAAGAAGTGAACTTTTTGTCACAACAAAGCTATGGGCATGCCGCGGCTATCAAGATACTTTGCGTTCCATAGACGGTTCACTGAAAAAACTTAATCTGGATTATATTGATCTTCTGTTGATTCACGAGCCTACAGGAGATGTACACGAAATTTACCGTGCTATGGAAAGCTCCTATAAGGATGGTAAACTGCGAGCTATCGGTATTTCCAATTTTCTGGAAGATCGGTATCTGGATTTGGTAAACCATTGCAAAGTCATTCCGGCTGTCAATCAGGTTGAGACTCATGTTTTCCGCCAGCAGAAAAAACTGCGGCAGTTGGAATGCCAGATTGGCACAAAACATGAAAGCTGGTCGCCCCTTGCCTGCGGTCAAAACGGTATTTTTAAAAATCAGGTTCTTTTGGGTATTGCCGGGAATCACGGGAAAACAGTGGCACAAATTGCCCTGCGTTTCTTATTGCAACAGGGGATCGTTGTTATCCCCAAGTCCACACACATTGAACGGATGAAAGAAAATTTTGAGACATTGGATTTTGATTTAGAAGCCGATGAGATGAGAGCGATTGAACAACTTGAAATCGGAAAAAGCTTGTTTCATTGGTGGTAAATCATTCGTAAAATATATAACATAAATGATTGGAGATATGGAGAGATGGTATTTTATTTTACCGGAACGGGAAATAGTTTGTATGTTGCAAAGAGACTGGAGAAGAATCCCGTCAGCATTCCGCAGATCATAAAGAATAAGACGCTGGAGTTTACAGCGGATGCTATTGGCATTGTAGCCCCTGTATATGGGCATGAGATGCCGCCGATGGTAAAGGAGTTTTTACATAAAGCAGTTTTCCGTACTGATTACTTTTATATTATTTTGACTTATGGAAACAGACACGGGGGAGCATCGGAGCTGGCTGAAGCTTTTTGCCGGGAATGTGGTATCGTGCCAAGCTATATCAATGTTCTGTTGATGGTGGACAACTGGCTGCCAGGATTTGATATGGATGAGCAGAGGTCGATGGATAAAAAAACAGAGGAACATTTGTCAGAGATTATTGCGGATATCCGTGACCGCAGGCGGATGATCTCCCAAGTGACAGAAGCTGACCGTGAAGTTCATCAGCAGTTTTTGCAAAACATGAAAAGGCTCCCTGATGATGCGTGGAAAAAGTTGATTATGGTAACACCTGAATGTGTGGGCTGCGGCTTATGTACAAAAGTCTGTCCCTCGGGTTCTATGCAAATGGAAGGAGGAAAGGCGGTACATATTCCTGAAAGGTGTCAAACCTGTTTGGCATGTATCCATAATTGTCCGAACAAGGCACTGAGTATGGATATGCCGGAGAAAAATCCGAGTGCAAGGTATCGTAATGAGCATATCCGATTGGAGGAACTCATAGAAGCAAACAATCAGGATACGGATGGAAGTATATTGGCTGGGGCATTTAAAAAAGGGTAGGCTTAACCCGTTACAAAAGCAATCCCTTACCACATATTCATATGAATTTTGTCGTCTATTGCATATGGTTTTTGCTCATGATATACGGCCTTATCTGCCGGTTTGCCGATTGCAATGTAACATGGCATCACATATTCGTCCGGAAAATTCAAAACGCTTTTTACGTGGTCTTGCTCGTCTCCAAGCGGAATGCGCAATGCATAAGCATAATTTTCGGCAGTAGCCGCCAAAAAAATATTTTCGATGCAACACCATATAGATGCAAATGCGTTGAGTGCAGATAAATCTTTTGGTTGTAATAAGTTCTTTTTTTGGTTAAATAGAGGAATGATTACACAACTGGCATTTAATAGCATTTGATATTGTTTGGGAATAGCATCACAATACATTTTTTGCTGACATTCATCTTGTAAGTGCCAAGATTTCATAATAAATGCCAAGCGCTTTTCTGATACTGTTTTGGGTATTTTTTTAATTAGCTTACTGACAATTTCCTTATTATCTATCACAATAAAATGCCAATCCCTCATATGATCGTTTGTTGGCGCTTTCATTCCTGCCTGGATAATTCTTTTTACAATTTCCATATCAATAGGTTCATCTTTAAAATCTCTTATAGTTCTTCTTGCGTTTATAACATCATAAAACTTCATCAATATCCCTCCTGCTTATTTCAGTTTACTTTATTATAGCAGGGCAAATGATATGAATCAATGTAATCCGAAAACCTTCGTTTTTCTCTTGGCGGAGACGGTAGGATTCGAACCCGCGGGTCCTGGAGAACTAACAAATTCCTGCTATTTTTGCTGTCTGAAATCAAGGCTAACGAATCATGGCTATTGAATTTTTCATGTGGTATAATATAATAAATTCTCAATTATGTACTTAGAAATCAAAAAAGGAATAGAGGGGAAATATTGTGACTAAAGACAGAAGTAAAAGGAGTGCAATCATTAGATGGACAGCTTACTGGTTGCTAATTTTGGGAGTTTACATTGCACTTAGCCATATTTTTGGTTCATTTGAGGTGTATCTTATTATTCCTGTCTTAGCTGCGATCAACTTTTTGGTTCGATTGGTGGTTGTGGTTCCTATTGTCAAGGTTGAGAACCCTAAGCTGAAAAAGATTTTTAGGTATTTGGCCAATGCCGTTTCTTTTGCGGTAGTTCTAGGTATATGTGGTACGATTATGTTGAACGGCACCAATTATAACGAAGCATATATTGCTTCCTTGGATTATTCCGTTTTTGAACATAGGAGCACGGTCTCATATAATTCTGAGAATGGCGTCTATACGATACGGGCTGAAAATGAAGAGCTGAAGGTGCTTCAGCTTACGGACATTCATCTTTGCGCAAGTCTTACCACTGTAGGAGCAGACAGAAAAGCTCTGGATGGCAGTCTGAACCGACTGATTTTTCTGATTGATTCCAACGATTATGTTCAAAAATTCCATTATAATCGATCATTATGATTCGGTGCATGAGGATCAAATGGAGTGGTATTCCGAAACCATCGATAAGGTTTCAGAGGAGGAAAATAACATTGTGAAATCTTTCGTCTTCATGCATATACCTTTTAGGGAATTTGCCGATGCCCAAACTGCTTTAGAGGCGGGTGAAGGCGATGCGGTTTACTTATTTGGTGGAAACGGTGAAAAAATCAGTCATCCTGAACGAAACAGTGGATTTTTTGACCTGATTTTAAAAAAGAGCAGTACCGAAGCGGTATTTGTTGGACATGATCATTTGAATAATATGGGAATTAAGTATAAAGGAGTGGATTTAGTTTTCTCAAAATCCATTGATTATATTGCTTATCCTGGCATCTCCCAAATAACAGAACAGCGGGGAGCTACGTTGATTACTATTTTGCAGGATGGCAGCTATCGTCTCGAACAGGTTGATTATAAACGGTAAAACAAACGATAGTATTCATGGAATTTACCATAAGTATCAGATGACAAGCAGCAGAAGCGTGTATTTTAAGCAGGTTGTTGTCCTGTATAATAGACATAGAACACGCCGATGCCCTTTTTAACTGCTTTTCCATTGAATTAATCAGAAAATTGGTGTCAATGTTATAACAGTCCTCCAATTCCCTGATATCATAA
>JAFLRN010000039.1:12426-24178 GCA_022511385.1 Acetatifactor sp. | reverse complement strand
GTACCTCGCCAAGTGCCGACGTGCTTAGGCGGTCTGCGGTCAGGACATTGGCAGGACTGGGCTGAGTTGGTCAGGGTTTGAAAAAATTCATGACATTCTCAATTTTTGTACGACATTATATTTTTAATCTTTTTTAAGTAATTTTAGCTTGTCATACAACAGACGATGTGTTATGGTGCTATCAATATAGGAAAACGATGCATGTATTGCTCATGCAAAGGGATATACAAGGATATATGAAATAATACAGTGTATCAAAGGATGCGCAAGGAGGTATGTACGATGGAAAAACAGGATTGTGTTCTCACGAACCCGGCAGCGCAGGCCCCTGCCAGGGAATTATACGATTTTCTCTCCCGTCTTGGCGGCAAGGGCATTCTCTCGGGACAGCAGGAGTTTCCGGGAAACAGGAACAACTGGGAAGAGCTGACTTATATAGAGAAGGTAAGCGGCCAGCTCCCTGCCATTCTGGGGCTGGACTATATTGGAAACGATTTTAAAGGGGTCAATGAACGGGCAGCTCTCTGGCACGAAAAGGGCGGCATTGTGTCCATCTGCTGGCATTGGGGCATTCCGCCCCATGGCGTGGGGTATCGCTCCAGCCAGGAAAGCGTGGATATGGAAGAATTGCTTACACCGGGCACGGAGCTATATCAGGGACTGTTAGACAATCTGGATGCAGCAGCAGAGGCACTGAAAGAACTGTGTCGTTTGGAGATTCCGGTGTTGTGGAGACCGCTTCATGAGTTTGACGGTGCCTGGTTCTGGTGGGGAAAGGGCGGAGCCGAAGCTTTCAAGCGGCTGTGGCGGCTGATGTACGACAGATATACCAGTTTTCACAGTCTTAACAATCTGATCTGGGTGCTGGGTTATTCCGGCGAAATGCATGATGGCTGGTATCCGGGAGACGATGTGGTGGACTGTATTGGCGGCGATGCCTACTCGGAGGGAGTCCATGAAGAGCTTTACAACTGGGTAAAGGGACAGACTGACAAGAAGATGCCAATCACCCATCACGAAAACGGCCCTCTGCCGGAGCCGGGGCTCCTGGCGGCAAAGGGCTTGGAGTGGCGCTGGTTTCTCACCTGGCATTCCATACATATCCATGAGCAGAACAGCAAGGATTATGTGAATTATGTGTTTAATCATCCCTATGTGGTGACACTGGGACGGTTGGCAGATGTGAAGCGACAGATATTCGAGGAAGATTAGGTACAAATGTGTGCTGTCAGGCGCACGCACAGTAAACCCTGGCATACCATATGGCTGCCAGGGTTATATATTTTAGTGGATTTTATATGCCATAGATTCAGACACATAGGATGTAGCACATAGGTTCTTACTCATAGGTGATAGCTTCTTACGCATGATGTTTTATCACACGATGTTTAGCGCATTAGTCCGAAACATACAATCAGGCGATATCATAGACACTCCTCACAGCAAATTGTCCGGCCTCCCCTGAAATGATCTGCACCGTCCTCTCCCCGGCATTCATGTCGAAGAAATTATCCGACAGCCTTACATCCCCATCCAGGGCCACAATTTCCACATTCTTCGCGTAAGCATCGGCACTGACCCGCAGGGTATCTCCCTCTCTTACCACTGCCAGGTGCGGGTTCTCGAACTTAAAATGCTTTGGCGGCGTAAAGAGCGCCGTTCCTGTGGAAAGAACCTCTCCTCCAGCCTCAAACCGAAAGCTGATGTAACAGCCCCTCTCATCCTCGCCGGAAAAGTCCTGCTTCTCAAGCCACACACCGTCCAGGGCGGGCACGTTAACAGTCTCGATGCCCTGCCTGATCACGGCAGCATCCGGCCTGCGCAGCTCCCAGTATACAGTTCCGTTCACCGCCTGTCTGGTCTCGTTGGCCACATGCAGCCTTGCAGCAATCTCAATGGGCGCTCTCCTTTCCAGAATACAGGAAGGACGTTCCGTCAGCTCCCCCGTCTCCTCACAAGAAATCATCACAGGCGCAAACATCCTGCATTCCGCATAATGCAGCGCCTTCCAGCGGCCGTAATAGTCAATCCCTGCCCAGGAGGCCACGGGCCAGTTGTCATTTAACTGCCAGACAACGGCGCCCATGCAGCGGCCTCTGTGCCGCCTGAAATGCTCCACGCCGTACCGGATGGCATCCGCCTGCAAAAGCTGTGAGGCATAGAGCAGGCTGTCAAAATCCTTGGGATACAGATAGGTCTGGGCTAGATAGGTCAGAATCTTTCCGTTTGCGGCCCGGTTTCGCTGGTGCATTTCCATCACCCTGGAGAAAACATTCCTGTCCTCGGGAGCCGTGAAGGTCTCCACCGTCTTAAGCGCCGGGAACGCCTGGAAACCAAACTCCGACAGATAGCGAAAGTGATACTTTCTGTAATCCGTGAAGGGCTTCTCCCCGTGCCACACATCCCAATAGTGGGCATCGCCCCGGTTCTCATCCCAGGGATTGTCGAAGGAACCGCCAGAGGAAGGGGAAGATGGCCAATAAAAGGCCTGGGGATCCTCTTTCTTTACAATGCCGGGAATGATATATTCAAACAATATTATGTAGTCGCACTTCTGCTTTTCCGAAGGCTTCCAGATGCCATCCAGGGTCTGGGTCTCCATCTCGTTGTTGCCGCACCACAGTCCCAGACAGGCATGATGGCGCAGCCGTCTCACATTCTGGGTGACCTCCTCCCGGATATTCCGGTCAAAATCCTCGTCCAGTTCATAGGAGGAGCAGGCAAACATAAAATCCTGCCACACCAAAAGGCCCAGCTCATCGCAGATGTCATAAAAATAATCGTCCGGATAATAACCGCCGCCCCACACCCTGATACAGTTGTGATGGGCCGCCACACAATCCTCCAGAAGCCTCCTCGTTCGTTTTTCATTAATCCGATCCATCAGGGCGTCTTCCGGGATATAGTCAGCCCCCATGGCAAAGATATCAAGGCCGTTCACCTGGTGGGCAAACTTCCTGCCCCACTGGTCCGGCTGGGTGTTCACTGTTACCGTGCGAAGGCCGATGCGCTTCTCCCATACGTCCAGTATTTTAACACTGCTGCCACTTTGCGCTTGCTCAGTCAATTCCACCCGGACTTTATAAAGAGGCTGCTCCCCATAGCCATTGGGCCACCAAAGCTCGGGATTCTCAATGCAGATTTCTTCGCCTGCGACAGCTGCGTATATCTCTCCTTGAGGGGATGTGACTGTGAAACTACAGGACAGACCAGCACAGCAATCAGTTTTCCCTGCTTCATCCTCGTCGTTCATGCCGCAGCAACCCGACATATTCGCAGCGCTATCAGAAACCTTTTCACAGCAGTTCGACATATCCGCCTCGCTTTCAGAAGCCGTTCCGCAGCAGCACAGCATACTCGACTCACTTTCGGAAACAGTTCTACAGCAGCATACCGCCCCGCTATCAGCATACTCCGCATTTACAATAGCCCGCAGATGCACTTTCCCGTTCCGGTGGATCTGCTCGATCCGCACGTCCTCCAGCCTTGCCCGTGATACGCCAAGGAGATATACGGGCCTGAAAATACCGGAATCCGGAAGCCTCAAACCCCAGTCCCAGCCGAACATGCAGTGAGACTTTCTCAGGTGAGGATAACCCTCCATGGCGTCTCCTGATCCGCCAGTGTATATCTTCTCGTTTTCCTGGCGTATATATTTCACAGGAGAATGGATCACAACCTTAAGTTCATTCTCCCCTGCTTTTGCTACACCCATCACATCAAACTCGTAGCGGGTGTGCATATTGCAGGTGCTTCCCAGCTTCTTTCCATTCAAATACACATCGGACAAAGTGTCAATGCCTTCAAATACCAGCAGCAGCCTATCCGAATCAAGCTGACTCTCCTCCAGAAAAAACTGCTTTCTGTATTCATAATCATTGTCCGCCATCAGGACTGCCTCCAGCTCATTCTCCCTATAATAGGGATCGGGCATGCTGCCGTTTTCCACATAGGTGCCGAACACCGTGCCGGGTACTTTGCACTCCACATATTCCTCCGGGATATGATACACGTTCTCCCCCAGGATTTTTAGCTGCCAATTCCCGTTTAAGCTGTATTGTTTCATGTCCTTTACGTATTTACCTCCGTTTATTCAGATTTTTCGTTACCGCCGGGCATCATGAGTCTCTTGTCATGCCATATGCTGTTCCTATCTTAACACAAACGGCATCCTGATGGCAACACGAGATCGATAGCAAGGACAAACCTACAGACTGAAGGCAATGCCAGACACTACAAAGCCGAAAACCGCAGCGGGCGCTCTGAGGCTGAAAGCATCGCACCTAACACAAAATTGAAACGGTGGCGTTCAGCAAAAAAGTAGATAGCAACGTCAGGCTGCTTTGAATAATAGAAATCCACCGAAGTTGGATATACCCCGGTGGATCTTACCTGAATTTGCTAAATAACTGGATTATTTTATTTTGCCAACATCAGCCCTCGATCTGGATATACTGTTTCTCCTCAACCTTGGGCACTGCCTCTTTCTTCGGCACGCTCAGCTTCAGGATGCCATCCTCAAATTTCGCCCTGATATCCTCCTGGGTCAGCTCCTCGCCCACATAAAAGCTTCTGCTGCAGGTTCCGTAGTACCTCTCCCGGCGGATATATTTTCCGCTGTCGTCCTTCTCGTCGTTGTCCTGCTTGGTCTCGGCGCTGACGGTCAGATAGCCGTCCTTTAACTCTGCCTTCACATCCTCTTTCCTGTATCCCGGCAGATCGATGGCCAGCTCATAGCCGGCGTCGCTCTCCTTAATATCTGTGCGCATCACATTGGTCGTAGGAGTATTGTATCTTGCGATCGCCCTTGCCGGACGGGCAAAATCACCAAAGAAATCCTCGATCAAGCTTTCTCCAAAAATACTAGGCATCAACATAAGTCATTCCTCCTTTTCCACATTTGCGACTATTGTCATACTCATTGTTTCCCGGAGTGGGATGAAGTATGTAATTCCTTCATCTCCTTCGTCCTGACTTAGTTATACCACCATTGTTAGCACTCGTCAACAGCGAGTGCTAACAATTCATTTTTGTTTAATAATTTTTATCCCGTGTTAATAAATTTCTCCTATCTCACCGACTTGATTCTGGATACCTTTTTTAGCTCCACCTTATCCTTGTACATCTCCGAATCCGCTCTTCTCAAAATATCCTCATAGGAAATATCTTTTTCCTGACAGGAGGAATATCCGCAGGCAATCTCCACCAAAACATCCGGTTCCTTTCGGTTATACTCCCGCATCAGGCTGCTCAGTTTTGACTTCATGACAGATAGCTGCTCTTCGGATAGACGGGTACCGATCGCTATAAACTCATCCCCACCGGTCCTGTACAAACGCTCAAACACCTGCCCTAGTATCCTGACAGCTTCACAAATCAACGTATCCCCACAGGCGTGGCCAAAATTGTCATTGTAATATTTCAGATTATTAATATCCAGCGAAAACAAGGAAAGCTCACTCAAGGGTATGTCGTTGATCTCAAAGTTGAAGGCATACCGATTGCCCACGCCGGTCAGGCTGTCCGTAAAGGCAATTTTACGCAGTATCTTAGATTGCTTTGCCTCCGCCAGGTCGGTGATAATGCTGGTCAGGCTGTCGTAAATGGAAACCAACAGATAAAGGCTGATGCCTATCTTGCCTACCGTTAGTTTTACCCCTGTGGTAGAGTGAAAGAAATACAGCCCGGCATTTACCAAGATACACGCTATCATGACCACAAAAGCCACCATCAGGCGTCTGTTCGTCTGGCTCCTCCTGTTTTTCAAAAGCCGCAGCATGACTATCACCAGCTCCGTCGCTGAGCATAGGAGGAAGATACCTATTGTCTCCGTAAATTCAGCTATGCCTGACAGCTGCAGTGCAGTGATCACAAGACTCAGGCACACATGGGTCCAGAACAGATAGTTGAATTTCAGTTCTTCCGTGATCGTCTCCAAATAACAGATCAACAAAAGAGGAATCATAAATAGGAAAAAATAATATACAAAGTACTGCCCTGCCCCTGATGGAAAGATGAGCTGGGTGAAAAACAGATTGTTATTTGTCAGGAATACAAAGCAAATACTTAAAAGCCCCAGATAAAGACAATTCTCCAGGTGCATTTTGTTCATTAACTGTATGAAGAAGATAGCGCACAAAATAATGCCAAGCACCAGCATAGTGATATTCACTGCCAGATCCGGCGCATCTGACTTCAGCATGTCGATTATGACCGCACCGGAGCTACCCAGCCTCATATCAATATCAGAGGAAAACTTATTTGCATAGGCATACTGTATACGGATGGACAGTTCTTCCCCCAAAGTGTCCGCATGCACCGTGATCAGATGCCATAGCGTTCCAGGGCTTTTCAGGAAGCTATGAGACTCGCCATAGTGATAAACTGCACTTCCATCCACCTCAGCATCCACAAAGGCATCATACGCATGGAAATACACCACTTTGCCCAGCATCTCCTCCGTTATCTCATGCCTAAACACAACAACATTCTGCTCCTTATCAGCCTCCATGTGCCATCCCTCAGAAAACGAAACGGTAGCATCAAGCTGCAGCATGTCTGCATGCAGGCGGCTAAGAAGAAAACCCATACAAATGAGAAAAACAATGAATAATACAATGAGAAAATAATTGCGCTTTAATTTTTTAAAAAACATCTCCATCCACCACATCATATCTTTTCTTTTGATGCTTCCAAAGCCTCGATCACACGGTCACACCATGCATCGAACTCAGGATCCTCCTTCTGGCACTCCTCCGGATGGGCCAACACATAGTCCAAGGCGATCCGAATGCCCTGATCAAAACGTACCGTTGTCCTCATATCCGGCACTGCCCGTTTCAGCTTACTATTGTCAAAGACCACCGATACGGATTTATCGCCTTTCAGGCCACCTGTAAAATCATAGCCATATTTATCTCCCACGGCAGCAAGATAATCCGTGGATACATGATAGGCATTCAATTTCACCCCAAGGGCATCCGCAATGGTCTGATAAATCTGATCCCAGGTCAGCGCTTCGTCTCCCGTGATCTGGAATGCTTCGCCAATGGCGTGGCGGTTACTCATCAGCCCCGTAAATCCGATGGCAAAGTCCGTATGAAAGGTCAGTGTCCACAGAGAAGATCCGTCTCCCTGAACGATGACAGGTTTTCCCACCATCATGCGCTTAATGACCTGCCAAAAGCCATTCTTACCATGTGCCCCCACCGGGATACTTCTCTCGTCATATGTATGGCTGGGACGGACAATGGTAACGGGGAAGCCTTCCTCGCGATACTTCTTCATCAGAAATTCCTCACAGGCGATCTTGTCCCTGGAATACTGCCAATAGGGGTTCGCCAGAGTGGTACCCTCTGTTATGATATGACTGGCTGCAGGTTTATGATAGGCGGAGGCGGAGCTGATATAGATGTATTGCCTGGTCTTGTCTTTGAAAAGACGGTAATCACGCTCCACATGTGATACATGGAAGCCGATGAACTCACATATTGTGTCAAAATACAAGTCTTTGATCTTCTCAGCGACATCAGCCTCATCGTTGATGTCAGCTATGATCTGATGGACGCCCTCTGCCAAAACGTCCTTTCTGTTTCCGCGGTTGAGAGTCCATACCTCCCATCCGAGTTCCTTCACAAGGCGGTTCACGATGGCAGTGCTGATAGTTCCTGTGCCTCCGATAAACAGTGCTTTCATGGTCATCTCCTCCTGTTCTGTTCTAATCTATTGGCATTCGTCTGTATGATGTCTAAACAAACAGCTGCCCGATGGAATTCAGCAGCTGCTTGTTAAGACTCTTGTCTTTGCCCTTTGCATATATTATAGAACATCTGTTAAGGAGAAACAACCAAATTTTGAATTAAGTATAAGCTAAGTATGATGCTGAGTATAATGCACTTAAGTATAATACTGCGCCTGAGCATGCCAGAGCTCATGGTATTTTCCCTTTTCGTCCGATAACAGCTCCTCATGGGTACCCAGCTGTACGATTTCGCCCTTGTCGAACACTGCTATCTTGTCGCAGAACCGGCAGGAAGAAAGCCGATGACTGATATAGATGGCGGTCTTGTCTCCTACAATTCTGTCAAATTTAGAATAGATCTCCGCCTCAGCGATGGGATCCAGCGCGGCTGTGGGTTCATCCAGGATGATGAAGGGCGCATCCCTGTATAGTGCCCTTGCCAGGGCAATCTTCTGGGCCTCGCCGCCGGAGATATTGACGCCGTCCTCGTCAAAGTTCTTATAGAGAGGCGTTTCCAGCCTTTTCGTCATCTCCATATACCGCTCTCCAAAACCCACTTCTTCCAACAGCCGTTCCGCTTTTTCCGTGTCCCAGGAATCGGAGGAAGCCACATTGTTGCCCAGGGGCATTGCCAGCAGGTGGTAGTCCTGAAACACCACCGAAAAGATATCGAGATACTGGCGGTAATCATATTTCCGGATATTAAAATCATTCATCAGGATTTCGCCTTCGGTTGGATCATAAAGCCGGCATAAGAGCTTGATGAACGTAGTCTTTCCGCTGCCGTTCATGCCCACAACGGCCAGCCGCTCTCCCACCTTCAGGTTTAAGTTGATATTTTTCACGGCATACGCATCACTTCCCGCATATTGAAAGCTCACATTCTGAAACTCAATATCAAACCTTTTGTCACTCCGCTTTTCCACCGCCAGGCTGCCCTGATACATGTCGTTCTTGATATCAAAGTATTCCAGATACGTTTTAAGGAATCTTTCGTTCCCCCTGAACCTTCCCATATAAAAGAAAAGATTTTCAATATTTGATATAATCCTGCTCAGATATCCCACATACTTGATCACGCTGCCCAACGGAAAAACACCCATCGTACAATAGAGGCAGACGATAAGATAGGCGCATACTTCCGATAAGTCGGACACCAGGGATACGGGCACCGTAAGAAAAAAATCCTTTTGAGCCGCCTCAGAAAATCCTTTCAAATGCTCGTTGTGAGATTTTTCATACAATTTGTTTATGATATGCTGCTGTCTGTAGATGCGGTTATCCATTCCGTCTGTCTGATACCCCTGCCCAAGCTTATTTTCCTTCAACATAAGATCGCCAATCTGATTCCAGTTAGCGGAGCTTTTTCGGTTACTCCGAAAATTCAGTGCAATGGTGAGTACACAAAGCACGATCATAGCCACAAAGAGGAACAGGCTTGTGAAGTGAAAAGGAAGAGCTGTCATCAAAGACACCATTTCCACAAAGAGGATCAGCGAAAACACCAGATTCACACCGCCAGACATCACGTCCAATACAGCGTACCTCATATTCTCTACGCCATAGTTATTAATATTAGAATTTTCCCTGATCTTTCGCCTGAGATGACGGATATCAGGGTCTTCCATTTTATCGTAATCCAGCGACAGTGTCTTAAGGTAAAACTGCGCCGCTTCATTGTCACGCAATACCTCCAATGCCCCCTCAGCACTCCTCCCCAGAATTGCCTGCAGAATCTGTACAAAAAGGTTTCCAAACAGCGTGATCGCAACCAGAAGGTACAGCTCCCACTTTTCCCTGCCTTCATATAATGCCGTAACAATCTCGGCCGACATCCAGAGATTGAAATAGGGCGAGATCTCTCTGAATGCAATCTGCAGAAAGCTTAAGGGAAAGTAACGGGGATTGTAGGAATGATATTGCCGCAGAGCCCTCAAAGTAATGCTCTCTTTTCGGTTTAATTTATGCTTTTCATTGCTTTTTTCTTCATGCATGAAGCTCGCCCTCCTTGTAATATTTGCTCTGGGTCTCAAACATATAGGCATACCTGCCCTGCTGATTCATCAGCTCCTCGTGGGTACCGCTTTCCGCTATGGCACCCTCCTCCAGCAAAACGATGCGGTCGCAGAAGCGGGTGGATGCAAATCGGTGGGAAATATAGACGGAAGTCTTTCCCTTTGTCAAATCCCTGTACTGTAAGTAAAGATTGTTCTCTGCAATTGGGTCCAGAGCCGCCGTGGGCTCGTCCAGCACCAGAATGGAACCGTCCTTGTAGATTGCCCGTGCCAGTACCAGTTTCTGAAGCTCTCCGCCGGAAAAATCCACACCGTCATCGTATATTCCTTTCATAAGATGGGTGTCCATGCCATTGGAAAGGGACTCTACTTTCTCATAAATCCCCGCTGCCTTCATGGCATCGACAGCAGCCTGCCTTGCTCCTTCCCGTTCTAGGTCAGCACTGGCCACAAACTCAAAGATGGTGAAGGCAACGGCCCGAATCTCCTGAAATACTGCTGAAATCAGAGAATAATACTCCTCGATATTGTACTCCTCGATCCGCCTTCCCCCCACAAGGATCTCGCCCTTCGTGGGCGTATACATGCCGCAGATCAGCTTCACCAGCGTAGTCTTTCCAGCCCCGTTCATACCCACCAGCGCCAGCTTTTCTCCGCCCTTGATCACAAGATTGATGCCCTTTAGGGTGTAATCCTCGGCGCCGTAATAACGGTACCAGACATCCCTAAGCTCAACGGTGACGGGAGCGGAAGGAAGCGCACAGCCCTCTCCATGGTTGAAGCGGTTTGGATAGTCATAAAACTCCCGATAATAGGCAATTTTGTCGGCTCTGGTGTTCAACTTCGCCACATCGCCTATGATTCCCTGCAGGTATGTGGCGATACTGCCCACCAATCCAAAATAAAATACAAATTCTCCCACGGTAATTCCGCCCTCCAATAAAATACCGATCAAGATCACATAGGCGGCGCCGTTCTGGATAAATGCCATCAATCCGGACAAAACGGATGCCCACAGACCCCGTAACCTGCAGCGCCCGTTCCACATCCGAAGATAGGCCTGATAATCCTTCATCATCCTCTCAAGCCATCCCTCCAGCCCGTAAAGCTTGATATCCTTAGCAAGGGCGAACTGCTCGGAAAGCCCCTGTAAATAGTCTTTTTTACGCACCTCCTTCTCCCAACGGTGCTTGTTCTTTTCATAATAGGACGGCTGCCATCGGGTGGTAAAATAAGTGAAAACAGATGTAAAGACCACCACCCCAAAGATAATGGGATTCAACAGGATCATAAGGGAGATATAAGTGACTAATCCGGTCAAATGAATCAATCCCTGAGACAGATCCTCCCAGAGAAACTCCATAGAACAATTTCCATACCAGGCATCTCCCCATGCATAACCTGCGATTTCACGGAATTCTTGCCTTTCGGAGTTTTCAAAATCCATATAAAAAGACTCCCAAGCGGACATTTCCGTTTGATATACATTAGTAGGATAGTATCTTCTGCCATTACATTTACGTTCCATAAAAAACTGAATATGCCATAGCAAAAAAGTTCCACCAAGAAAGCCCACAACCACAATAATAAGCTCCGAAAACGCTGCTCCTGCGCCAATCCTGTCAATCAGTTCCTTAGAAAAATAAGAGCTGACTAACGGTTTGATCACCGCCACCGGAACGGTGGCAAAAACAAAGAACCAAAAGTTTCTGTCCAGCTTCCACAGCCTTCTGATTGCCCAGGCAAGGCAGCTTACTCTGGAATACTTCCGTTTGGTCTTTTTCTTCTTTTCACTTTGCTTCTTTTCATTTTTCTTTTCTTTTTTCATTTCCTTCCTTTGAGGCTTTTCCTTTCTGCCATCGACCGTCTTTCCCGCGCCCTTCTCGGTTTCTTCCTTTTTAGGTTGTACCATTCCATTTATTGTCCCTTCCTTTATTGTCTCTTCTTTTGTTGTCCCTTCTTTTGTTGTCCCTTCTTTTGTTGTCCCTTCTTTTGT
>JAFLRN010000039.1:0-12326 GCA_022511385.1 Acetatifactor sp. | reverse complement strand
TTGTCCCTTCTTTTGTTGTCCCTTCTTTTGTTGTCCCTTCTTTTGTTGTCCCTTCCTTTGTTGTCCCTTCCTTTGTTTTGGTATTCCGCTCCCCCGATGCTTTATCCTGACGGTTCATTCAACCTCTCCTCCTGTCCTATTCTACCAAAATTCAAGTCATAAGATGAAAGCGCCTTCTTTCAACCTTGTTCATAGCTTATCCAAATATAACATACCAGAATAAAAAAAGTGCAATCTGATACCAAATGTCGAAAATTTGATGTCAATTGCACTATTACATATTACCTTAGATGTTTCCGGCTGATATATTTCAGCCTTATATATTTCAGGCTTATATATTTCAGGCTTATATATTTCAGGCTTATATATTTCAGGCTTGTATATTTCAAACTATATCCGCAAGACCTTTCATTTATCTTCGTCTCTTGCAGAATATCATCAGCATTTTATCTTTCACTGAGGAAGCAAAACTTCCGTTGAAAAAGCTTCGTCCTCAGATGCCCTGGTGATATACCCGCCATACTTTTTTACAATGGCATCTGCACGGGCAATCCCATAGCCGTGTCCCTCACCTTTGGTGGAATGAAAACTTTGTTTTTTCTTGCCGCCGGCGGTATTTGTCAACGCCAGATACAGATAATTCCCCTTCATCTCCATGTAAATTCTGATCAGACGCCGCTCGGGAGGCAGCTCCATGCAGGCCTCAATGGCATTATCCAACAGATTGCCGATGATAATGCACAGATCCAATTCCGATACGGTAAGCGACACCGGTATTTTTGTGTCGGCCTTTACCTGAATGTCCTTTTGAGCAGCCAGGGAAAGCTTACTGTTTAAGATGGCATCCGCCATCTTATTTCCGGTCTTGATCACCGTCTCCACATTAGTGAGGTCGTCGTCCAGCATGTCCAGATACTTGTCAATCTCTTGGTATTCACCATGGGCCGCGTGAACCTTCATGGCCTGTATGTGGTGCCTGTAGTCATGCCGCCAGCCCCGCATCTTACTGTACATATTCTCTACTTCGGCATAATATTTCTGCAGGATCTCCTTTTCAAAGGACGCCACTCTTTTTGCAATCAGTTTATCAAACAGCATTGTATCCTCCTCACCGCTACTACAGATACTTAATCAATGCGGCGTGAACCTCATCGTACAGTCCCCGGCTGATGGGAACTGTTTCCCCGTTCGTCATGGTTACATCGGTGCGGGTGACCTTCTTGATATACTTTAATCCCACAATAAAGGAACGGTGTACCTTAAAAAAGGTCTCGTCCAGCTGCTCGGAAAGCCTTGTCAGAGTCATCCGTGTACGGTAATTTCCATGCACCGTATGAACAATAATATATACATTTTCCGATTCCACATACAGAATGTCTGCCAGTGACACTTTGATCTCGCCATCGGCGGTGGCAAGCAGGACGGATCGCTGCCTGTAAGCCAGATTATCCACTGCCTTATCGAGCACTGCACAAAGCTTATGCTCATCCGCGGGCTTAATCAGGTAATGGAGCGCCGAAACGTCAAAGCCGTCGCTGAAATACTCGTAATATCCGGTAATAAAAACAATCTGAACTGTAGCGTTTCCGCTTCTGACCTCTTTTGCCAGTTCAATCCCACTCATCCCCGGCATTTCAATATCAAGCAGCAAAATATCAAAGTCCTTTTCTTCCGCATAATCAAAAAGGAAGGCTTTTGCATCCTCATATGGCTTTAGTTCCGCAAGGTGACGGTTTCTTTTTGCCCATGCCGAAACTATTTCAACAAGATAATCTTTCTGGGATGCATCATCGTCGCAAACCGCAATTTTCAGCTTCATTTGGAGTGCATCTCCTTTCCTGTGCCAATCCCTGTACCAGATTTCGCTGCTGTCTGCAGCTTTATCATACATAAACAATGTGACATTCTGCCATAAACTCCATTGTTTGGAATGTCATCAACTACATTGGTAATCCCTTACAGAGTGATATCGTTCTTTAGACCTTCGAAATCCAGATAATCCTCAATGAACTGCTTGCGCAAAAGCTCCTGGGGAATAAACTCATTGTATTTTCCTTCAATCTGTACCTTTCCCGGCAAAGGCAGACTGTAAAGATCCAAGTCGGATTTCAGGATATCCTCGATCGCCTGCTCCAGATCATACATGTCCCCTTCAAATATCACTTCCAGATAGACACACCTTGGAAAGGGAATCCGGCTTTTGAGTCCCCTCTGCAGTAATGCGTAATGCAGCGTCACAAGCTGACGGGTTCCCACCCAGGGGAAGATGGCGTATTTTCTGTCCGACAGCGGAGTGATCAATGCGTCCAGAATACCGCTGTTTTGGGTGATATAACGTATTTCCTGCAGACGTTCTTTGCAGCCGTCACTCAAGTAGGGATAGGAATCCTCCCCTTTTAAAATGCTGCGTATCTTACGGACAAGCACCGTGTGAAGCTCCGCAGTAAAATCCACATCCCAATCCACAACGGAAATGCCCGGCACCCGCTTCACAAAAATCACCTTCGATTTTTCATTGACATCCACCGTCTCCCAGGACATTCCCGCCAGAGCAAACCGTACGCCTACCGGATAGACCTTATCCACCGTGCCGATGGTACGGTTCTCCTCTTTTACCAGGAGATACTCCGGTGCAAGAAAAACCGTAAGGAATTTATGACTGTTCACGATGGGCTCTCCCGCCCTCCCAATGATCAGACCGTCCACTTCCGTACGCTGCAACTGTTCCAGATCCAACAGATGGTTCAAAAGCTTCTTATAATCCTCCTGGGTAATATACCGAAAGCTTTCCAGTCCAAGTACCGCCTGCGCCAGAGCTGCAGGCGACATCTCCCCATTGCTTTTTAAAAAACTCATGGTCTGATGATACAGGAGATTATAGGCATGGTGTTGTGGCGGTATGGGTTCGATCCAGTGATCACGGATATAAAGCTCTATAATGGCAATGGTCCGTATGAAATCCCAGTTAATAGGACCCAGCGCATCCTCGGAATCAATCCGTATGCTCTCCGTAAAGGTAAACAAAAGCTGTGGCACCTGTCCTCTTCGTCCGCATCGTCCCAGGCGCTGTGCAAAGCTGGAAACGCTGATGGGCGCTCCCACCTGGATGGCCTGGTCCAGCGATCCGATATCAATTCCCAGCTCCAGGGTCACAGTAGCGCCGGTGACAATCTTTTCCTCCTCGGATTTCATCTCATCTTCCGTGTTCTCCCGAAGCAGGGCGGAGACGTTTCCATGGTGAACCCGGTACACGTCAGGTGCCTTATTCTTCAAGGCAATCTGCCGTAGATTTGCCATGATATATTCAATTTCTTCTCTGCTGTTTGCAAAGATGATCGTCTTCTTATCCAAGGTCTGCCGGAACAGATACTCATAATGGGCTCTGTCACCTGAATAGGCTTCTGAACTGCTGCCGGAGCCGCTTCCAATGCTGGAGGCGTTTCCAATGCTGATGTCCGCATCTTCCCCGTTCCCTGTCATATCACGTTTGTCCGCATAGTTCACAAACCGCTCCACATGCAGGCGGATACGCCTTTTCCCCTCCTCGGCAATGGGCGCCGCACAATCGCGGTCCGTTCCGGTGTTCAGCCAGTTTTTTGCCAGTGTAAGATCCCCCAGGGTAGCTGATAAGCCAATTCTCCGGGGATTTACCCCAGTGAGCTTTTTCAGTCTTTCCAACACGCAAAGCAGCTGAATCCCCCTGACGTCCCGCATGAAATAATGGACCTCGTCGATGATCACAAAGCGCAGATCCGAAAACAGGTTCAGACAGGCTCCCCGCTTGTTGGTCAGCAGACTTTCCAAGGATTCAGGCGTGATCTGCAGAATGCCCTCCGGCTGTTTGATCAATCTGTTTTTTTGCGTCATGGATGCGTCCCCATGCCATTTCGTCACAGGTAAGTTGGAATCCAAAAGCAGCTGCTCCAGACGTTTGAACTGGTCGTTGATCAGCGCCTTTAAAGGAGAGATATACAGGACTCCTACCGAGTTGGACGGATTCTCATAAAGTTCCGTCAGCACCGGCAAAAAAGCAGCCTCTGTTTTTCCGCTGGCGGTACCGGATGAGAGCAGGAGGTTGTCGTCGCTGTCAAAGATAACCTCACAGGCCGCCACCTGGTTGGCGCGCAGCTCCTCCCATTTGTTCTCGTATATATAGTCCTGGATAAACGGTGCCAGGCGCTCAAAAGCATTCATGTTCCCTCCATCCAAAATACAGTTATATTCTTTCTCACATAGGGCGTCATAAACTCAGCTCCGCATTGCAAACTTCACTTGCTCGCTGCTCACTGCATTGATGTCATGACTCATTTTGCAGACAGGCTTGATTACCATCAGTATGTTCATAGCTCAAATTCCAGAAAATCACTGTGTATCTCTTCCTCCGAGAGTCCTCCCTTTGCCAGTTCGAAACTGTTATCTCCCAGCAGCTCCGAAATACTTTTTTGAGGATTCTGATACAGGATATTCAACAGCTCAATAAAGTCCCGGATGATCTCACGGGGAGTGATATGGGTCTCCGCTCCCACTCTGTTGTATTCCACCGTCAGAAAATAAACCAGTTCCTCATGGGTCATGCGCGGTTCATAATGATAAAGCTGGGCATGGATGTACAGCAGCTTCTCCACTAGAATATACATTTCTTCCTGGGACAGCATCTGCAGCCGGATGATGGGGGCTGACATATCCTTGGTGTCCTCTGTGGAAAAATGCCCTTCTGCCAGCCGAGACCGCAGTGCCTCGTAACTGAACACTCCCTTGTACTTATCCTCGATGCACTGGGGTGTTCCACCCATCAAAAAGCCGATATGCTGAGCTTTTCCCTGCAATACATCATTGTACATGGTGAGGATTTTTTCATAATTATTTGCCCGGGTAATGGCGTTTGGAATCTTAAAAATATTTACCAGCTCATCGATGATCACTAAAAGTCCCTTGTAGCCTGCACCCACCAGAAATGCCGCCAGAATCTTCAAAAAGTCATACCATGTCTCATCCGTCACAATAAAATTAATACCCAGATCATCCTTGGCCTCTTTTCGGGATGCATACTCTCCCCTGAACCATTTCAACACATTGGATTTCAAGGCCCCGTCGTCCTGACGGTAAGCTGTCCAGTAGAGATCAATGGCCTTTGCAAACTCGAATCCGTTTACCATTCCCTCCAAAGACCCTGCAACAGCATAGATCTGTTTTTCCACAAGATCATCGAATTCAGCCCCTTCAGCGCCTGTCCGGGCCTTCACTGCGGTCTGAATCCCTGCGATCCATTTCTCCAGCACCAGCGCCAGTGCTCCGCCGTCCGGTTTCGATTTCGTGGAGAGGTTCTTGACCAGCTCCTTATAGGTGGCAAGCCCCTGGCCCTTCGTGCCCGCAAACCGCCTTTCCGGCGACAGATCCGCATCCACCACGACAAAGCCTTTGGCGGTGGCATAATTGCGGATGGTCTGCAACAGAAAGCTCTTTCCGCTTCCGTATTTCCCCACAATAAACCGAAAGGACGCGCTTCCCTCCTCGATCATCTCAATATCGTGAAGGATGGCCTCGATCTCCTGGGTGCGGCCCACCGTGATATACTCCAGACCGACTCTGGGAACAACCCCTCCCTTTAACGCATTGATTAAGATATTGGCAATTCTTGTAGGTATATGTGTGGTCATTTTTACCTCGTTTCTCCATGAAATATTGGGCTGCATCTCATAGGAGTCCAACAAATCAAGATATACTTACTTGTTAAAGTCTCCTATTCTGCCAAGAAGTTTTCCGATACTGTGATACATGCCGGAATATATCACGGGGTCCAGCTTTGTAAGATCTATATCGAAGGTATCCGCACACGCCAGCTGCTCGTCTATTTGAACATTCTTTATTTGGCAGAAAAAAGTAGTCGATTCTCCCGTTTCAACTGATTGAATAACTTCACATTCATATACCCACCGACTTGAATCAAGAATAGGAACATCAACGACATCTCCCCTGCCAACCTTGTACTTAATTCCATCTTTTATTCCGTCTTTTGCATGATGTGTGCCAAAATAATCCATTAGCTCAAGCATATCCGTACTGACAAGATTAACACTCAGAATGCCTGTTCTGAGCACATTCTGCTTCGTCCTTTTCGTGCCAAACATGCTGATAGTCAGCAGATAATCGTTGTCTTTCTCATTTGTAATGCTGACCCATGTAATTGGAGCAAAATTGTATGTTCCATCCTCATTGTTCGTGCCAATTATAAAAGCTGGCTGGACGCACATTGAGAAATGAGTTCCCACTGATTTTCGCTTTACGGTTTTCATATTTTTACTCTCCAGATCCGAGGGGTATCCCAATAACAACACAAATGAAAAAGTGAGCATTCATTTAGCAGATTATATGTCCAGAGCTTCTCTCAGCTGCTCCAAATAGTCGTCGTAAATCTTGAACGCTTCATCAAGCAGGCTGTCCCCCACTATATCTACTGCCTTTTCATTGATCCCATCTGCCAGCATCTCCAGCATGATATCATGGGTGTCGGAAAATTGCTTGAGGATCGTCTCTTCGTCGGTACTGTCATCTCCGCTTAAGATAAGCAGCAGCGCCTCTCGCTCGATCTGAGTCAGTGCAAGTTGGAAATCTTTCCATGGATTTGCCCGTTCTAAATCCACCTGTACAGACAAGTCCAATGCCTTCTGGTGAATCCCCTGGAGCATCCCAAGAGACATTTCCGCAACCATTGGATCTGCCGTTAACATAGATGTTTGCAAATGTGCAATGTCAACATTCCCCATACTTACATATGTTTCATGTGTGGATTGTAACGGCATCGATGCTGTCTCCCCATCTTCCGGCACCAGAAGCTTCTCCTGGGTCTGCAGCGCTTCCCGGCGAATTTTCTCCAATGCCTCTTTGTCAACGGAGACAACCGTTTTCGTTGCCTCATGGTAAAACTCCTTCACAGCATCTGTGATGCTCTGCTCCAGCGCGATTCCCGCATCCTCCAGCTTCTTAACCGTCAACGGATGCAACTTACTGACCCCCACGGTGACCTTATATTTATAATTTACTGCTTGCCTGAGAACAGCTTCCATCTGTTTCAGGATATACCCCACTAACTGCCGTCCGCTTTCAGCGGTGAGTGCCGTCTGGTATGTCCACTGGTTCTGGCTGCACACATAGATTTCCTTGGTGGAAAACACCACGCTGCGGTCCCGCTGCTGCCGCCAGGGATAAAACAGTGCATCCTGAAAGGGTCTCCACACGGCACGGGATTTTACAGGGAGAAAAATAACGCTCTCAAGTTCAATACCATGCTCTGAAAATATCATAGTCAGCCTGTCAAGAGTAAATTCAAAGCAATCCCTGATCAGTGCTTCTCTGTCCCTGGTATAAAAGCCGGACTTCCTGATGTCATATTTGGAAAGGGTGCAGAACAAGGCAAATCTGTCCTTCGTCCCTGCCATATCCGGATAATGTTCTGTAAGATTCTTTTCCCGGACAAACTCCGAAAAGGGCTGAGGCAGATCATAGTAAATATGATAATCCTTCAGCCACCGCAGCACATATTTGTCGATTGACGGCTCATACTCCCGGAATTCTCTCCAAAAGGACATGAGCTTGTCCAGCCCCTCCTGAGGGTCTGAGATGCCAATATTGCTCAACAATTCATAAAGATACAGATAACAGTATGACAGGGAAGTCTCTTCCACCTTCCCCTTTCTCACCCGTGTCCTCCAGGTAAAATATGTCCTTAACTGCCGATATCCCATCATCTGGTAATAGGGAAAATACTCTTTGTACGGAACGGCTTCCTCATAATCGTCCTCAAAATCCTTCATAAACATTCCCTGTTCATAAAAGATTCTGGACTTTTCCTGGCGCACTCTTTCATTGTAGAGCATAGAGGAGCCATAAACAAAACGTCGGTTGCTTCTGGCAATATCCCGCATATGTACAAATAGTTCCCTGACTTCGTCTTTCACGGGCGTCTCAATCTTCTGTGTCTTCAGCACAAATTTGCCCACACCGGGCATGGGAGTAGCGTCATATTCGATCTCGTAGTATGTTCCCTCCGTCAAGGAGATTTCTTTTTCCCCGTTTCCCTGCACCGGAGAAATCCCTGTTCGAGCCTGTGGGAGTGAAGACTGTGTTTTGTTATCCGCCGATTTTCTCGGTGGCAGCTTAAATGAATTGTATAATTTATCGTACTCTCCCATTGGTTTCCCCCGACACCAAAATCAAACCCCTTGCGTTCATGCTGCTCCTTTTCTATTATAAACTGATTAGGTTCCATTTGCAACCGGTTTTGAAACATATGTTCGTAAATGTTGCTCTCGAATGTTCCTATTCGCGAATATCACACAACACACACCAAATATGTGAGCAAGCATCCTTACTTGGCCCTTTGCTCGCGGTAATAAATTGTGGGAAATAACAAAGGACCGCGTAAAAGCATTCATATGCCTCTGCCGCAGCCCTGCTTAATCTATGAAAGTTTCCTATGGGAATCACTAATGCTTCACTTTGCTGTTCACTTGGCGAATATAGTAATCCAACAGATCAAATATCCAATCATCCAAATTGCTGAATCTAAATCCTAACTCCTCCGCCTTCGTGGTATCTAAGCTATATTTCGGTTCACCGTTATATGGGGCAGCATCACCGTCAGAAGCTATGACAGCCTTTGTATCCGTTTTATTCTCAACATACTGAATAATCTCTCTGAGAGAAATCGTTCCGCGGGCACAGCCATTGACAGCACCGCATAGATTTTTGCCTGCAAGGAAGGCCAAAAATTTTCCTGCTTCATCAGAGCGAATATATCCCATTTGAGACTCTAAATTGTCGATATTCATCGGGATGGATTTCATAGTATGCTCAACATAGAACAGTAGCCTTTCTGTATAATCATCTTGGCCAATAACAAACGGATATCTTACGGCAATCCATCTTCGATCTGAGTATGTCTGCCATAAAGCACATTCTGCTTGTCTCTTAATCTCATCATACGGGAAATCAGACCTGGAACACCACACTAATTCCTTGGTTGTCCCGTCAAAATCGTCTTCTCTTGTATTCATCTTTTTCGGTTCATAAATCGAAGCACTTGACATATAGATGTACTTATCACAATCAATTACTTCCATCACATTTTTAATATCATTTGAACAGTATGCAATTTTATCATATACAACATCATACCGCTGTCCTTGTAGCGCGTTTATCATGGAAACCGGATCCGTTCGCTCCACTTGAATTCTGTGAACCACCTCACCAAAGCCATCCCTTGTATGCTGTCTTGTGGCAATGGTTATATCATGTCCC
Source organism: Acetatifactor sp. (assembly GCA_022511385.1). GTDB lineage: Bacteria > Bacillota > Clostridia > Lachnospirales > Lachnospiraceae > Acetatifactor. The sequence goes on along the minus strand of JAFLRN010000039.1, from coordinate 3,029 downwards.
TGACGAATTAATTCCTCCACCATCGATATTCCAAAATATCTTGTCCCGCCTAACACTAAAATCTTCATGAAATAATCCTTTCTTCCATGCCAAATTCGACGTCCTGAAGCCTTGAACAATACCCATGGGGGATCCACAAGTTTTGTTATTAACATTTCACTTATGGAATCACCGTAATTTGCACTGTAATCCCCAGTATCATAACCAACACCACTAATACTGCAAGAACTCCAATAATACAACGTATTGCCATATTAATTTTTTGATTACCGTTTTTTAATATTAAGAAAAGCATCACACCAATGAACAGCCAAATTGCAAACCTCTTGATATCATTTAATACAAAATCTTTTAATCTCCAGTCCTTATAATGCATATAATTAGGGTCTGCTGGATCATCATAGGCTATATATGCAGTAAACGTGAGAATCTGGGCCGAGATCAAATACAATAAAGAATAGGGAATGATCCACCCATATTTAAATGGTTTTTGGCGTATTTTACTCCAGATTCCCACCACGCCCATACAAAGAAAAAGCAACATCAAACCTATATAAAAATAGATGACTCCTATACAATAGTTATCAATACTCATTATCAAACTGTTCCCCTTGGCCCATATTATCTAAAGTTCATATTCACCTTCACCAACAGAAATCTACATAAGACACTATTTTCTCAAGCCCTTACATCTTTCATCACTTTCTCCAGATATTCCCAAGCCTTATCGCTGCTCATTCCAAAATATCTACACAGTTTTTCCGCAGTCTCATCCTGTGATACTCCCTGCTCCAGATTATCCAGAATCATACCGGAAATACCCTGTTCTCTTCCTTCTTCTCTTCCTTCTTTCCGTCCCTCTTCTATCAACTCCGTCAGCGCTTTACACATGTTGACCTTTCCATCCTTTCTGTGAAATTCTTTTACTGCAATCAATTCCGACGCATCTGTATATGCCACAGCCATATCATAGGCATCCTCATCCATGCTCTGATAGGCGGCATTCCCCTGGACCAGCTGTCTTAATCCTTTTTTGTCTTCCGACATACGGATAAAATCGAATATCTGCTTTAAATCAGAACAAAAAACATCAGTGTTTTGGAATTTGCGAACTTCCAGCAAGTGTATCTGATAATTATTTATAAATCCCCTCATCTCCTGTGGGATATCCGTAAAGTCCAAAATCCCATGCAGATCCCTGCTCCCATCCCACTCCTTTCCGTAAAACACTACCAGAGTAACACAGGGATGAAGCCTGCTGTTCTTTTTAAAACCTGATAAAAATTCTGCATCAGTAACACTGGTGTCTGCCTTGACCCTTTTTCGAATAGCAGCCGCCTGCCGCTCATATTCCCCTACATCATAAACCATTGTTCGCAAGGGCATCAGATAATGAACCTTGTCCTGATTTTCCACGCCGATAATGGTAAAATTAACTCCCATTGCCACCTTACGGACTAAGTCACGGTATTTCTTACCTGCTTTTCGCACTATCTTACCCGGGAAAGCTCTCCAGAACCCTGTCTGGGAATCCATCTCGCTAAGGTCATCTCCGTGAACTACCTGCCTGCCTCCGAACACAACACCGTTGATCAAATCCGCATAGCGCCCATTATCTGACAGACACTTAATCTGCACTACATCCTTTTCCATATTCTTTTCCTCCTTTGCAGGAGGCTGAAAATCTCCTGCTTTTTATATTGGTGATTTCAAAGCATAGATTTTCTGATATAAATGAATGTTAGAGCATTCTTGATAAATAAGACGGAAATATATGCTTTGTATAAAAATAACATATATTTCCGCCATATGCAATACCCAGATTAAGTGATTTTATGATTCACCACATCAAACTGCAACTGTCAACAGCCACGCAAACCCCTTTGCCATCCGGATCTCGGGATCTGTAAAATGATTCCCGGGATTCCATTCCAGAAAACATGCCTTTACATATTCATCTCTCCTAAGAAGCTCATCTTGCCTGCGGATATGATCCCCAACTTGGGACGTGACCCTGTTTTTTGTGTTTTCTTCTTTCTCACCCAGACTCAGATAAATTTTCTGTGCCTGCGGCGAGTGCGATGTCATATAAGCATCCCAACCCGGAAACCAGACGGAGGGCGATACTGCAGCTATGCCGAAAAAAATGTCTGTCTGATAGGATGCCCACAGCGAGAAGAGGCCCGATAAAGAATATCCTCCCAGATAATACTCCATCCTACGGCCCTGTCCGTATGTTTGCTCCAAGGTGGGAAGTAGAACTTCCCTCGCGAAAATCAGAGTTTCCGCAGCGCCGGAGCCAAAGCCTTCCCTGCCAAAAACCGCAGGCGCCTTCCACGGTGAAAGTTGGCTGTTCCAGTCCTCGATCATAATAGCAGCAAAAGCAAAGGGCACGCCGTTAGTAAGTTTTTTGATCCCTTCTACCTCCCGGTCCAATGCATCTAATTCATGCTCCCCAACTGCCTGTATCAGGAAAATGTTTGTATCGCTGTTTTCATATAGGAAACACTTTTTCCCATCAATAGTTATTCTTTTAGCTGCCATCTCATGACCTTCCCTTTCTCATTCCTGATACCGTGGCTTGATGAAGTTCTCAGAATTCAGATAGTAGTTTGCAAGCGCACCCGACTTTAGCTGCACATCCATGAAATTTAAGATGCCGTTGCTTACCATGAACTTCACAAAGCGCTCTTTATAGGTCAGCGTCTTCAGTTCATAATCCATCAGCTCGTCTATTGTCACCTCAAAACAATCCGCAAGGTACGGCCGCAGGGTGATGTCCGGCAGTGCAGTTCCTCACTCCCATTTAGAAATTACCTGAAGCATCACACCCATCTAAAAAAGCACAATATATCTAAGAAACTGCTTGCGTCCCATTGGCAGATATGGTATATTAGAGACAGAAAAGGAGCAACCGCCCACAAAGTGGTTGACCTCCCAGATTGCTATATAAGCCTACCTGTTCCGCCAAGATACAAGGTAGGCTTATTGTTTATTTTCGCTTGTTATTCCTATCTATGTAGGCAAGC
>JAFLRN010000038.1 GCA_022511385.1 Acetatifactor sp. | reverse complement strand
GCGCGCCTGAAATTGAAAGAAGACTTTATGACAGTTATAATGCCACAGCGGATATCTATTCCTTTGGCATTACTTTGTATTTGCTCTTAAATGATCTGAGATTCCCCGGATCTGATGGGTATTATCCAAAAGTTGAAGTGCAGTATGATCCGGAGTTTGTGTTCCCGGCACCTGTCCACGCATCCGAAGGAATGGCAAGAGTCATTCGCAGGATGTGTAGTTTTTACGCTGAGGACCGTTATCAATCTATGAATGAAGTGTTGATGGAATTGTCCGCGGTGCTTGATTCAGAGGGGAGTGATGCGTCAGACGAATTATTTGAGCTGGCTGACATTGCTACGGAGACTTATAGAGAAGAAAAGGCGGAAACTGATGAGGCAGAAGAATCAAAAGAATGGACAAAGACAAGGGCAAAGACCAGGGCTGAACGAAAAGAAGAGCAGAAGATAGTCGATATCATATATCGGGAAGAAAGTACAAAATACTTTGTTGCGATTACTATCCTGCTGACTCTTTTGTTCAAAGGATTACAACCGGATTCATCCATGGTTACGAATTGGATGTTCTTTGCGCTTCCTGCAGCAGTTCTGTTTGAAGCGTTATTGCAGCGGATGAAAGAATTCCATTTGTTCTTGGGAACGGTTGTGTTGGTATTTGCGGGATTATCAATCTATTCAACAGGCCTGACGGTACCGCATATTATCCTGATCCTATGCGTGCTTGTTGGACGTCCGGTTCTTACTCTGGCTGGGGCAGTGGCGACAGGACTTTGGATGCTGTTAGAGGTAACGGGGTGGTTTGAGATCCTTGATCATATTGAAAAATGGGATTTGGGTTGGATCATCCTTATTGTCACGGCACTTGTTGTCCACCGATACTTCTATATGAGGATCGAGTGGGAGAAAGCAACATATATAAGAGCTTTTCTGGGAATGACTGTGTATGCCATAATATTTCTTGTTATGTTTTTGGCAGGGGTAGTGCTTTTGATATTACAGAAATGCAATTTGATCGTAGTTCCGAATATTGTGGGACGCATGCATTTTATAAGAACCGGTATTATTTCTTATTTAGCCATGTGCCTGTTTGAATGGCGGGATGGATTATCTGACGAGGAAGATCAAGAGATAGAAGAAAGAGAAGAATCAGCCGAAGATGATGAACTATTGGACGAATGAAGATATGGAAGCCATATTGGTACAACTGAATAAACAAAACCTTCCGTTCAAGAAGTATGCGTTTTCTGCTTTGGGCGAGGGGCTATCACTTCTTGGGTCCGGAGCATCCGCAAATGTTTACGAAGCCGTGATGAAGGGAAAGAAAAGGGAAGTAGCCGCCATCAAGGTCATAGGATTTGGCAACAGGCATGTGGATTCTGAAGACTTCCGTCATTCTGTTGAAGTGCAGAAAGAGCTTGGCCGTTACAAGAATAATATTGTTGAGATACATGATTCGGTAGAACTGAGAGTATGGATCGAGGGAGAGCATGACGTAGTCAAGGCTGAAAAGATAGGTTTTTTTGATGAGCCTGAACCTGAGGGGCATTTCCTTCATTTGCAGTTTATTCTTATGGAGAAGATATCGCCAGTCTTGTGCACAAATAAATTTAAGCATAAATTGATCCCGGATAAGCTTAAAACATATGATGAAAAAGAGATCCTGAAGCTTGCTTATGAAATAGGAACTGCCATAAATCGTGCTCATAAAAACAATTTAATTCATAGGGATATCAAGCTTGAAAATATCTTTTATGAACCCAGAGGTGGGCATTATAAGTTGGGTGACTTTGGCATTGCCAGAACAACGGATGACGGAATGGCGAGTACAGTCGCTTTCACAAAAGGATATGGGGCACCGGAAGTAGTGGGCACCCTGGAGGATAGGTATGATTACACGGCGGATATTTATTCTTTTGGAATGATGCTTTATGTCTTACTGAATGACATCAGATTCCCTGAATCTGAGAATTATCATCCGAATGTGCATCAGTATGTACAGGGTTATATTCCGCCGGATCCGATAAACGGATCCGATGAATTGGTACATATCGTACAGAAAATGATCAGCTTTGACCCGGACGACAGGTATCAATCCATGGAGGAAGTGCTGAATGAATTTGATAAGCTGCAGTACGGTCATAGGATCAAATATCAGAGAGAGCATAAGAATACTTTGCTTGTCCTTGGAACGGTGTTTGCGCTGATGGGAGCCGCAGTATGGAAACTCTCATTTATGCAGGGATTGAAGCTTGATTTCTCCCTATGGGAATATCTATTTTGCGGACTGTGCATTGGCAGGAGTGTATGCACGATTCATAAGAAGAAAACGGGACTGATCGGCCTGGCAATATTTGGCGTGGGGATATATCTGCTGATTGTATCCGGTTTTTTATGGTGGCGGCTTTTGCTTTTAATATTTATTGCAACAACTGGCGATATATTCTATGGAATACTTGGCGGAAGTGCGATGATAGCGAATGTTACATATCTTATTATGAGTGCAGCTTCTCTTTCGGAAAGTGAATTTTCAGAATACAGATGGATGGCTGTACTTCTGCTTTCTTTGGCAGGGGTTTTGTTGGAGGGACATGCTTTGCTTGGAGAAAGAGCGGAGAAGATCGGCAAAGTGTACTTTAGGAAGAATTTGTTCTGGATTCTTGTAACGGTATTTTACATGGTGTTGGCGCTTACGGAAAAGAGTATTGCTATTTCGACCGCGGCACCAGTTTCTATTCATCAGAGATTATTGGGAACTGAGAATGTCAATTGGATACTGTCGTGGAACCCTGAACTGGTAGGATTTTTCGGAGCAGGTTTTTGCGTGATCTGGATGATCAGAGAATGGTTTCTTGTATTTATAGAGAAGCGCGCTTCTATTAAAGTGTGAAAAGAAGTTCTATCTATGTTTCACAATGAGGAATTGCTGCCCAAAGAGAGTGTTTACGCTCTCTTTGGGCAGTGTTTTTCTCGGAACTTTAGTTCCGTGGGATTAGTTTATGCTGCTGCAGACGGCATGACGGGAAGTGTAAAGTTAAGTTGAAATTGAGGAACGGAAACTAAGGTATTATTATGCTACAGGATAAAGAAAAGAGGTGTACGGGATGAGTGCGGCATATATGATACCTGCAATTGAAAGAGAAAGTGTAAACGGTATTCAACAAATTTCATTAGTTACAGATTTGTTCACAAACAGGAAGATGTTTCTGTTTGGAGAGATCAACGAGGCGACGGTATATGCTTTTACCATGCAGATGATGAGTCTCATGGAAGATGAGCAGTCGGAAATCGATATCTATGTGAACAGTCCCGGCGGCGAAGTGAACGCAGGTTTGGCAATTTATGATCTGATCCGGGCATGCAAGGCACCCATCAATATGTACTGCATCGGGATGGCTGCAAGCATGGGAGCGGTGATCTTCTCAAGCGGGAAAAAGGGCAGGAGAAATATTCTTCCTCATAGCAAGGTTATGATTCATGAACCCTTGATACCGCATGGAATCGGCGGTTCAGCATCCAGTATCAAGAACACAGCGGATTCTATTATGCAGACAAGAGAATTGCTGAATGGGATCCTTGCAAAGAATTCAGGAAAGACGATAGAAGAGATCAACAAAGCAACGGAGCATGATAATTTTATGACAGCGGAGGAAGCGATCCAATTTGGCCTTTGCGATCATATCGTGAATAAGATTCGATGAAGGAGGAGAGGGCATGAATGATTTGAGAAAAAGTAAGTATGGAGCTATGATTCTCCCGGATGGAAAGTTCTATAGTCTTAACGACATGGAAACACGTCTCAATAATAATGTTTTAGTTGTTGGTACCACTGGCTCTGCAAAGACAAGGACAGTAATTACCCCTAATCTTTTGGAGTGTGTGGGAAGCTATGTGGTCACAGATCCCAAGGGAAATCTGTACCGCCAGTGGGGGGCTTACATGGAGGATCATGGGTACAGAGTAGTGCGCTTAAGCTTTATTCATCCTGAAAGATCAGTGCACTATAACCCCATGAAGTATGTGAACAAAACTCAGCAGATACAACAGCTTTCAAGCGCCCTGGTAAGGAACAGCGGAGGATATACAACAGATCCGTTTTGGGATGATTGTTCTTTGATGCTGATCAACAGTATAATCGCATTGATAAAAGAAACAAACAGGGGAAACGCCGACGTAGATAATTTTCATACTATCTTGGAATTGCTCCGCCGCGCAGGCAGAGAGAGTTCGTCAAATAAAAAAAGTCATTTGTACGAAAAGATGGAGGGATGGCATGAAAAGAGACCGAATAGCTGGGCATATAAACAGTTTCAAAATGTAAATCAGGCTCCGGAGAAAACATTTAATACCATTATTACAACATCAATTGCAAAGTTTTGTTCTGTGGATACAGAAGAACTTGCACAGATGATGCAGGATGATGAGATCGATCTAAGATCCATAGGTCAAAGAAAAACGGCTGTATTTGTAGAGGTATCCGATTCGGACCGCTCTATGGACATGCTCATTAATATGTTCTTTACCCAGGCTATGAATCAGCTTTGTACTTATGCTGATGAAGAGTGTGAAAATAATCAGCTCCCTGTACCAGTGCGGTTTTTTATGGATGACTTTGCTACAAACTGCAGAATAGACAATTTTGAGAATATGGTATCCAATATTCGATCCCGCAAAATTTCGGTGATTTTGATCCTTCAGTCATTGTCTCAGCTTTATAAGAGCTATGGAGCAAGCGCACATACGATTGTTGACGATTGTGATACTTTGATCTATATGGGCGGAAATGATCCTGAAACAGCACATTCCATTGTCATCAGATGTAACAAGACTACTCAGACGATCCTTCACATGCCGTTGCGTTCCAGTTGGATTTTCCGGCGCGGGGAGAAACCTTTCATGTGCAGGAACATGGAATTAGATACTTATTTGATGTTGAAAGATATAGTGAAAAAGGAAACTGCGGCCGGAGCGATTACGGTAGAACAGAATGCAAGAGAAAGCAAAATGTATCACTGTACAGAAGGAAATCTGATTGAAAAAGCGGGCTGATGATCCGGTAGTTGGGGATTTTTAAGAGCAGGATACGGAGGAGTAAGTGTGAAGCAGATTATCAATGGGAAGATGTACAACACGGAGACGGCGCAGGAAATAGGCTGCGACAGTAACGGGATGAACCTTGACAACCTCTGGTTTGTGGAGGAGACCCTCTACCGGAAGCAGAACGGGGAGTTTTTTCTTGACGGGCACGGCGGTCCTCTGTCCAGGTACTCCAGGCCCAACGGCAGTTTCAGCCGGTGCGGCGCCAGGGAGCTAGTGCCCTTAAGCGCCGAGGAGGCGAAGGTGTGGGTCGAGAGACACTGCTCGGTAGAGGTCTATATTGAAACTTTTGGGGATGTTAAGGAATAATTCAATTGAACGTTTTGAGTTGACGGAAGTATCGGAGTTTGATACAATTTTGCTTGCAAGACGGGCCTTGAAAGCTGGGTGTACAATAGTAGTTTTGCAGAGGAGCCGAAAGAAAACGGGGAAAAGGGTATGGTTATGATGGAACAGGAAGAAAGACAACAGAAAGGGCAGTCAGAAAACCAGCAGGAGACAGATCAGTCAATGCAGCTGGAAAATGCCCTCAAGGAGCTGCACAGATTCGTTCTGGAGCTGACAGAGCGCGCCGGTGAGGGCGCAGAATACGGAGAACAGCTATGGCAGGGCATCAGACAATCCGGCGGCCTCCTACAAGAACTGGCCTATTATCATGACTACGGCAGTTTCCTAAGCAAATACCAGGTAGCAGGCTACACCCTGTCCGACGCACTTATATGGCAGGTAGACCATTTCAAACTTTACATGGACCGCCCCCAGGACATGAACCGCTACCGCCAGGAGAAATTACTTCTCTCGGCCTTCGAAACCCTGCTCCAAATGGAAAAAGATCCTACCACCCTCGCCGAAAAAATGCGCCGTGAGACCGGCCAGGACATCCAACCGGGGATGTAAAGAATACAATGTCATATTCTGAAAAAACAAACGGGCTTTCCTGTCCCTTCAGAAAGCCCGTTTCGCTCTATATCTTTTACCAGATCATTTATCTTTTTTAGTGTTTTCTTATCCTGAGACTGCCAGTACAGATAGTCTTCCAAGTCCTGTCAGACCATAGCTTATTCATTTGTATCCACCTCTATCAATTCATGTTGTTGACCTTTTCCGGAAGCTAAATGTTCGATTCCTCGGTCAATCATGGCAAGATAGTCGGCATTTCGTGCTGCTTTGATGATTTAATTATGTGATAAATTATACCTTCCCCTGCGCATACCTAATCTCCGCTTCCAGAGTCTCAGGCACCTTGTTGCCGGTGTTTTTGGCTTTCTGGACCAGTACCTCCAGGTGATGGATGCGCTGACTGGCCAGAACTTTGTAGCGTTCCGTGAGCTCGCCGTACAGCGGGTTCTGGGACAGACTGGCCATCAGGGAAGCGGGGAAAGGACAGTAGGAGAAAAGAATTTTCCTTGCAACCTTGTTCAGTCTTGGCGAGTTATTTCCCTCAAACAATACCCAGATGATATAGTCCCTGACAAACATCTCCTTGAAACTGTTCTTTGCACGCTGAAGGCTGACGCGCACGCGCTCCTTGGCCTCGCCGCTCAGCTCGTGGTTCTTGCGGTAGAACTGCACATAGTCGAAATATTCGCTGGTCAGCGATTTCTCGGAGACATCGTTCCAGCGAGGACCCTGGATACGCTTGCACATCTCCCAGCGGAACTCACCCGTCAGACGGATCATTGAGGTGGTGAGGTCCTCCATGTGGAAGATGGAAAATATCATCCTGCCAGGACTGTTGCGCTTTTTGCCTTCGATCTCCTGCCACATAACACCGCGGATTCCCACATTGGGTGCCAGGATCACATCAGGCAGATATTCCACATGGATGGTTTCTTTTCCCATGATATCCATATTCTCGTGGTCCATGCTCTCTCGGTAGAAAGCAGAAAAGTCGATGCTTCGGATGCTCTCCAGAGCTTTGCTGACCTGAGTCACCGTGACAAAAGAACCCTTTAAGTCCTTCAGCACATTATCTGCCGTAAAGAGCGGGCAGAAGGTACTGATGCGTCCAAAGGTCACTTTGTTCGCTGATTGGAACATGTTCTCAAGTTCAAATTTCACGCGGCTTAAAGGATCGTTTTCCATGGAGCTGACCTGGGAAGCGGTCAGATTGCCCTGGGCCTTCTGTTTATGCAGATAGTCAGTGAAATCCTCGTCAAACTCGTTTCTGCTGGGGGGCTTTTCTCCGTTATAGATGGCCAGAAGCCAGTGGTAATAGGTATAGACTCCGAAATTGCTCTGATCTTCTATGCCAAAGGCCAGATTGTATAGTACTGTGCAGTTGGCAGGTCCCGCCAGTTCCTCGTCCACATAGCCAAAAAATACAAACATTTTTACGGGAATGGGCATCGGGGTATTCATGGAGCGCTCGAACACGGCGGCATACAGATCATAAAACTCTGCAGTCAGGCGCTTGCGCAGTCGGCTGGCCGTGTCGTCCATTGCGTTTTTGTCTTCCAGCTTCTTATATTCTTGCACATGCTGTCGGAAAGAGTCCGCTTCCTTAAATTCATCCCCCGCATATTCCAGAATCGTATTCAGGCTGCCTGTCAGATCGGACAGGATAGTAGTGCTGGGAGCGTCCTCTTTCGTATCCGAGGAAGAAGCAGGGGCACTGATCGCGGAGAGTTTACTGCGGAAACTATCCACTCTTTGAGCCACCTGATTGGCATCCAGGGCAGGATTGCTTTCAAAATGCTGGATCATTCGTTTGATGTCAGCGCCGAGTGATGCAGCATCCTCGGAATTGGCACCCAGCTTATAGTAAAGGGATGTGTAGAAATCAAACAGATCCTTTCCCGTATTGTTAATATAAAACTGGAGAATTTGGGTGGCATAGTTGTTCTGCTCGTCAAGCAGCGTGTAAGTTTTGCGGAAATCCAGGCTGCCCTTGCGCAGCATACCAATGGACAGGCCGGGTTCCTGGACAAGAACCTTGGAGGCTGCTCCGGCATAAACATGCTGAAGTCCAAGATAATAGCTGTTCAGCCATATATCAGGGTCCTCTTCCGTGATGTAAGCGGCAATGTCCTCCAAACCGTCCAGAGTCCTGGGGGAAACGCGATAGCGCGCGCAGAGGGACTTATACTTCTCATAGTCCGACGTCAGGTTTTGATGCAGAGTTGCACAGTTCATTTCTGAGATGGAACCCTGGCTCAAAAGCGTGTTGATCTGCCGAAACAGAGATAGTAGGAACACTCTGGCCACATCCGGATGCTTCTGGAGCAGATCGTCCAGAGCTTCCATATTATTGACCGGATAGGTCATAATGGTGGTATCTTCCATGGCAGAATAACTCAGAAAATGAACCTCCGAACAAATCTCACAGATTCCGATCACATCTGCTTTTTTCAACTGATAGGTGCCGCCGGGGTACTCGGCCTGAACAGTTCCCGCCGTGATCAAATGCAGAGCAGTCATGGGTTCGCCGCTCTTATAAATTTCCTTTCCTTTTCCCAATACAGTTCCTGGCATGTTTGAAATTCATCCTTCCCGCGGCTGTCTGTCAGCCGACCAATATTCAGAACATAAGGCTAGTAATCATTATTATATCAAAAATTGAGCTGTATGTATAGACAAAAACGTCAAAACATAAATTTCGACAGACGTTTTTGAAAAACTGACAACAGTATACAACAAACTATCTGCAATTTTCTACTGTACTTTTGACAAATTTGTGATAAAATAAAAATACATATGTGTCAGTTTTGGAAAAAACGGCATAAAAAGGGAGTGTAAATATTGTATGGAGCAGAGTACGGAGTACCGGCAGCAGCTGATACAGGAATATAAACAACAAACAATACCTTTGCTGAGATATCTTCCCTGGCTGGAAAAAAACGCGGGACAGTTGGGGAGCACGATTTATCAGGGGGCAGAAGCAAATGAGAATGCCATGCACTTTCCGGTTTATGACTCCACGCTTATGAATTTCGTCAAGGAAGCGTCCAAATCGCCCTTGATGTACCGCAATTACAGTTATGTTTACACCCGCAACGGAATCAAAACCCATGAGGATGAAAGAAGGATCATCACCTCTGCGGAATTGAGGGATTGGGAGATGCTAAGGGGAATTCTTTCCAAGTATGTGTTGGGCGGCAGGACGAAGGCCTATCTATGGAGTGAGGCAGTTCAGGAAAACATATTTTGTCTGGTGCTGAAACAGATGCAGAAGATCATTGAGTTTTGGGATAAGCCTATAGACGTCAGATAGAGGGGATGCTGCCTTGAAGCAGCAGAAAAGAGGAAACATGGGAGAGAAATCAGTGCAAAAGAGGAAGTTCATACTGGAGACGGCCAGAAAGGTCTTCGTGGAGAAGGGCTTTAAAAAAGTCACCATGAAAGACATCGTCGAGGCCTGTGAGATCAGTAGGGGCGGCCTTTACCTGTATTTTGACAATACCAGTCAGATTTTCATGGAGGTCATGAAGCTGGAGAGCGAGGAAGCGGACGATGTCTTCTCCGACAGCATCACGGAAGATGCCACGGCAGCAGATATTCTTGTACTCTTTTTGCAGGAACAAAAGAAGGAGATGCTGCGCAAAAAAGACACATTGACTCAGGCAGTCTATGAGTTTTATTTTGAGAACCAGCTTTCCAGGAAGGACAATATTCTGAAGAAGCAGTTTGACTCTGCGGTGAAGATTATCGAGAAGCTGATCGAAATTGGAGTGGATAACGGAGAGTTTTATTGTGAAGACTGTGCAGAAACTGCCCGAAATATCATGTTTGTGCTGGAGGGTCTGAAAATTTCTGCCCAGACCATCAAGATCACCCCTGAGACGGTGGACAGGCAGATTGTATACATATTAAAATCATTAGGCGTAGAAGTCTAAGGTGAATTAGGAAATCTTTATTACCTGGAGGATAGACATGGGAAGCGTTAGACGGATTTATGTGGAAAAAAAGGAGCCCTTTGCAGTCAAGGCCAAGGAGCTTCTCGAGGAGCTAAGGAGCTATCTGGGCGTTCAAGTGGAGAGCGTGCGAGTGTTCATCCGTTACGACGTGGAGAATATTTCAGATCAGGTGTTTGAGAGAGCCTGCCGGACCGTTTTTTCAGAGCCGCCTGTGGACGACTTGTATCGGGAAAATATTGAGATACCTGCCGGAGCCAGGGTGTTTTCTGTGGAGTATCTTCCCGGACAATTTGATCAGAGGGCCGATTCAGCCGTACAGTGCGTGCAGTTTTTGAATGAGAATGAGGAGCCTGTGATTCGCACGGCTGTGACATACATGATATTGGGTAATGTATCCGAGGAAGAGTTTGCCCGTATCAAATCCTACTGTATCAACCCCGTGGATTCCCGTGAGACCGGCCTTGACAAACCGGAGACCCTGATCACGGTGTTTGACGAGCCTGCAGACATTTCCATCTTCCAGGGCTTTGCCGAAATGGAGGAAAATGAACTCAGGAAGCTGTACGATTCCCTTTCCCTTGCAATGACGTTCAAGGACTTTCTTCATATACAAAACTATTTCAGGGACGACGAGAAAAGGGATCCGTCCATGACGGAGATCCGGGTGCTGGATACCTACTGGTCCGACCATTGCCGGCACACCACATTCTCCACGGAGCTGACAGATGTAGAATTTGGCGAGGGCTATTACCGCTCTCCTTTAGAGACCACTTATCAGAGTTACTTAGACACCAGAGAAGAAATCTATGCGGGCAGGTCTGACAAATTTGTCTGCCTGATGGATCTTGCCCTGATGGCCATGAGGAAGCTGAAAAAGGACAGAAAGCTTCAGGACATGGAGGAATCCGATGAGATCAACGCCTGCTCGGTGATAGTACCCGTGGAGATGGATTACGGCGATCACAGGGAGACCGAAGAGTGGCTGGTATTCTTTAAGAACGAGACTCATAACCATCCCACGGAGATCGAACCCTTCGGTGGAGCGGCAACCTGCCTTGGCGGCGCGATCAGGGATCCTCTCTCTGGCAGGGGCTATGTGTACCAGGCCATGCGCGTTACCGGCGCGGCGGACCCCACTGTTCCCGTGGCGGATACCTTAAAGGGAAAGCTATCCCAGAAGAAGCTGGTGAAGGGTGCAGCGGACGGCTATTCCTCCTACGGAAATCAGATCGGCCTTGCTACAGGCTTTGTGAAAGAAATTTATCACCCCAATTATGTGGCCAAGCGCATGGAAATCGGCGCTGTCATGGGTGCGGCTCCCAGAAAGAACGTGATCAGGGAGACCTCGGACCCCGGGGATATCATCATATTGCTGGGCGGACGTACCGGCCGCGACGGATGCGGCGGCGCAACCGGCTCCTCCAAGGTGCACACGGAACAGTCCATTGAGACCTGCGGTGCGGAGGTGCAGAAGGGTAACGCGCCCACAGAAAGGAAGATCCAGAGACTATTCCGCAGACCCGAGGTGAGCAGGCTCATCAAGAAGTGTAATGATTTCGGCGCAGGCGGCGTGTCAGTGGCTATCGGCGAGCTGGCCGACGGCTTGACTGTGAATCTGGACAAGGTGCCAAAGAAGTACGCGGGCTTAGACGGTACAGAGCTTGCCATTTCCGAATCCCAGGAGAGAATGGCAGTGGTCGTGGCCCCTGAGGATGTAGAGAAATTTCTGAGCTACGCGGAGGAAGAGAACCTGGAGGCAGTGTCTGTGGCAGTGGTCACTGAGGAGCCCAGGCTGGTACTGAGCTGGCGCGGAAAGAAAATTGTGGATTTAAAAAGAGCCTTCCTGGACACCAACGGCGCCCATCAGGAGGCGTCCGTTAAGGTGGACATCCCTGACGAGAAGGAAAATTATTTTGAGAAATGGTCAGTTCCTGCAGTGGGAGAGAAGCTGGAGGTGGAGGATGTCAAAGGTGCATGGCTGGCACTTTTGAACGACTTGAACGTCTGCTCCCAGAAGGGCCTTGTAGAGATGTTTGACGGTTCCATCGGTGCGGGAAGCGTGTTGATGCCCTACGGTGGAAAGCATCAGCTTACCGAGACTCAGACCATGGTGGCGAAGCTGCCGGTACTGCAGGGGAAGACGGATACCGTCACCATGATGAGTTATGGCTTTGATCCGTACCTGTCCTCCTGGAGTCCATATCACGGCGCAGTTTATGCGGTGGTGGAATCCATGGCAAAGATTGTGGCGAGCGGCGGGGATGCCGGTAAGATCCGATTCACCTTCCAGGAGTACTTCCGCAGGATGTCCGGAGAGCCGGAGCGCTGGAGCCAGCCCTTCGCGGCACTGCTCGGCGCATATGACGCACAGATTGGATTCGGCCTGCCCTCCATAGGGGGAAAGGACAGCATGTCCGGTACCTTCAACGATATCGATGTTCCGCCTACATTGGTTTCCTTTGCGGTGGACATTGCGAAGCAGGACGAAATTGTGACTCCTGAGCTGAAAAAAGCGGGTAATAAGCTGGTTCGCTTTGAGATCAAGAAAGATGATTTTGATATTCCCATGTACGATGCGGTGGCGGAGCTCTACGGCGCAATTCACGAACTGACTGCAGACGGTACCATCCTCTCCGCTTATGCCCTGGATGCAAAGGGCGTGGCAGCGGCACTGTCCAAGATGGCATTTGGCAACAAGCTGGGCGTGACTGTGGACAGTGGTCTGACAATAGATGATCTCTTTGGCAACGGCCTGGGTGACATTCTGGTAGAAATTCCTGCTGAGAAGCTGGAACTGCTAAGAGAGCAAGAGCTGGATTGCACTCTGATTGGAACGGTGACGGAAGAGCCCATGTTCATCTACGGTGATGTGCGGATATCCATGGAGGAGGCTCTGAATGCCTGGACCTCGAGACTGGAGAAGGTGTTCCCCACAAAGGCGGTGAAGGACACCACTCCTCTGGAAAGCGGCTGCTACAAGGCGGACAGCATCTATATCTGTAAGAATAAGGTTGCAAGGCCCACGGTGTTTATCCCCGTGTTCCCCGGCACCAACTGTGAGTATGACAGCACCAAAGCCTTTGAGCGGGCCGGGGCTAACGTGGTGACGAAAGTGTTCCGGAACCTGACGGCGGAGGACATCCGCCAGTCTGTGGAGGAATATGAGAAGACCATTGCCCAGGCACAGATCATTATGTTTCCTGGGGGCTTCTCCGCCGGAGATGAGCCGGATGGCAGCGCCAAGTTCTTTGCCACGGCCTTCCAGAACGAGAGACTGAAGGAAGCGGTGATGAAACTTCTGAACGAGAGAGACGGTCTGGCGCTGGGCATTTGTAACGGCTTCCAGGCATTGATCAAGCTGGGGCTTGTTCCTTACGGTGAGATCGCAGGTCAGAAGGAGGATTCCCCCACCCTGACCTACAATACCATAAACCGCCATATCTCCAAAATGGTTTACACAAAGGTGGTTTCCAACAAATCCCCCTGGCTCCAGGGTGCTGTGCTGGGTGAGGTCTATTGTAACCCCGCCTCCCACGGAGAGGGACGTTTTGTTGCACCGAAGGAATGGCTGGATAGACTGTTTGAAAATGGCCAGGTGGCAACCCAGTACGCGGATCAGGACGGCAATGTATCCATGGACGAGGAGTACAATATCAACGGTTCCTACTGCTCCATTGAGGGCATCACCTCCTCTGACGGCAGGATCCTTGGTAAGATGGCTCACTCCGAGCGCAAGGGTGAAGGCGTTGCAAAGAATATCTACGGCGAGCAGGACATTCGGATATTTGAGTCAGGTGTGGAATATTTTAAGTAAAATGTATCAATAAATCAGAAATAGAAAGGGCGGTGGCAGGGGCCATCGTAAAGGTAGAGCGTATGTTATTGGCATTGGTACCTCTTTTTGATGAGAATATGGCGGTGACGGCCTACTCAGTATTCTCCCAGAAGGATAATTTTTTCCTGGATCCAATGATGCTTGGAACCAGGCAGAATGACGGAGCGGCAGCTGTGGATGGCCTGGAGCTGATCAGGACCATGGGAATTGAGACTCTTTCTGAGGACAAGGAAATATTTGTGCCGATCACCAATATTTCCATCTTTTCCGATGTGGAGAGCGTGTGCGATGCGCCTCATGACAGGATCGTGTTCCTGATGGACAACACCATTCCTCCGGTGGATATGTATTTGAACAGGCTGAAGGAATTGCGGGAGAAGGGTTATAAACTGGCAATCCGGAAGCTGGCTGTGTCCGAATTTGAAGATTATCGGGAGATTATGAAGCTTGTTGACTATGTGTTCCTGGACAACAGGAAAATCGCTATCGACAAGGCGAAGATCTATTTCACCAAGCTTTATCCAAACATCAAGCTTTGTGCAGGCGGCATTGACAGTATGGAAGTGTTTGAGTCGCTGAAAGCCTCCGGCGGTTATCAGCTTTATGAGGGCAATTTCTATCGGGTTCCTGTGACAAAGGGTTCCCATGAGGTAGCGCCTCTGAAGGTAAATTATATTGAGCTTTTGAATGTAGTGAACAACGCCAACTTCGAACTGACCAAGGCTGCGGACGTCATTGGCCGCGACACTGCGTTGACCATATCGCTGCTTAAGATGGTGAACCGCATGACTGTGAACTCCGGTATTACCACTATCCGCCACGCGGCCGCTATGCTGGGCCAGAAGGAGCTGCGGAAATGGATCAATACAGCAGTGACAAACGAGATGTATGCTGACAAGCCCAGCGAGGTCACAAGACTTTCCCTGCTGCGTGCAAAGTTTGCGGAGAATCTGGGCCCTATCTTCGGTATGCGGGATAAGAGCGAGGAGCTTTTCCTGATGGGACTGTTCTCCGTGCTGGATGTGATCCTGGAGAAACCCATGGCGGAGGCGCTGGAGATGGTCATGGTGGCGGGCGAGGTCAAGGATGCCCTGTTAAGCGGAACCGGAAAGCTGGCGCCGGTGATGAATCTAATGCAGCAGTACGAAAATGCCAACTGGCAGGAGGTCTCAAGGCTTTTGCTTCTGGATAAGAAGGAGGTTGCCCCTGTGAACGAGGCTTATATGGACTCGCTGAAGTGGTACAGGGATCTGACCTACGACAAGGAAAAGAAGTAAGTCTGGGCTGTAATAGAACAAACAAAAAGGACTGGGCGTCACTCGCATGGCTGACATGTGAGAAGTAACAATAAGGAAACAGGTGATAAATGGACGGGCATTTATAGTTGCCCGTCTATTTTATTTGTGATATAATGAGCGCTAGCGAGCTGGAGCAGGCGTAGCCTGTTCATAGCAAGCGGCGAATGCCGATCACAGGCTATGCCTGTGATATAATGGCGCAGAAGAAAAACAAGCGACGCCGGAGGCGGCAGGGAGAGGAAAGATGAAAGCGTTTTTGATTCTGGAAGACGGTACCGTATTTGTGGGAACGCACATCGGGGCTGTCAAAGAGGTGATTAGTGAAATTGTGTTCAACACATCCATGGCGGGCTATCTCGAAGTGTTGACAGACCCATCCTACGCGGGACAGGCAGTGTGTATGACCTATCCTCTCATTGGTAATTATGGTATCTGCAAAGACGATATGGAATCCTTAAGACCCTGGCCGGACGGCTTCATCGTGCGGGAGCTCTCCCGTATTCCCAGCAATTTCCGAAACGACATTACCATACAGCAATTTTTGGAAGAAAACGGCGTGCCTGGCGTTGCCGGTATAGATACCCGTGCCCTGACTAAAATCCTTAGGGAGAAGGGGACAATGAACGGCATGCTCACTACGGACGAGCACTATGACCTGGAAAGTATCCTGCCCCGGTTGAAGGCCTACACCACCGGAAAAGTGGTGGAGAAGGTGACTTGCAGTGAAAAATTTCAGGTGCAGCCAACAACCGACCTAAAGCAAAACGGTCCTCTCTCCGGTTCCGCACGGTTCGACAAAGAGGGTTACGAGAATGGCGTGCGGGAACCCAGGCCAACTCTGGTGAAGGAGCTAAACGGCGCAGGCTTGAAGGTTGCGCTCTTAGATCTGGGCGCGAAGGGAAATATTGCCAACTCCCTGGCAGAGCGGGGCTGCACTGTGACAGTATACCCTGCCCTGACCTCTGCGGAGGAAATCATTTCCGACAAACCCGACGGCATCATGCTGAGCAACGGCCCCGGAGATCCCAAGGAGTGCGTCACGATCATAGAAGAGATAAAAAAGCTGTACAACACGGACATTCCCATTTTTGCCATCTGCCTCGGACACCAGCTGATGGCTCTGGCAACAGGTGCGGACACCCACAAGATGAAATACGGCCACAGAGGCGGAAACCATCCTGTGAAGGATCTAAAGACCGGCAGGGTCTATATTTCCTCCCAGAACCACGGCTATGTGGTGGACACGGACAAGCTGGATGAAAACATAGCGGTACCTGCATTTATCAATGTAAACGACGGCACCAACGAGGGACTGGCATACACCGGCAAAAACATTTTCACGGTACAGTTCCATCCCGAGGCATGCCCCGGTCCTCAAGACTCCCGATATCTTTTTGACCGCTTTATCGCCATGATGAAAGGAGAGAACTACAATGCCTAAGAATCCGGAAGTAAAACGAGTCATGGTCATCGGCTCCGGCCCCATTGTCATTGGACAGGCAGCAGAGTTCGATTATGCGGGCACCCAGGCCTGCCGCTCCCTGAAGGAGGAGGGCGTGGAGGTGATCCTGGTGAACTCCAACCCCGCAACCATCATGACGGACAAGGATATTGCAGACAAGGTGTACATAGAGCCCCTGACTGTGAAGGTTCTGGAGCAGATCATTGAAAAAGAGAAACCAGACAGTGTTCTTCCCACCCTGGGTGGACAGGCGGGCCTGAATCTTGGTATGGAATTGGAGGAGTCCGGCTTCCTGGCAGCCCACGGTGTAAAGCTTCTCGGAACAACGGCGGCTACCATCCGAAACGCCGAGGGACGTCAGGAATTCAAGGACCTGATGGAGCGCATCGGCGAGCCCTGCGCTGCTTCCAAGGTGGTGGAGAATGTGGAGGACGGCATCGCCTTCACCAACACCATTGGTTATCCGGTGGTGCTGCGTCCCGCCTATACCCTTGGCGGCTCCGGCGGCGGTATCGCCCATAATCAGGTGGAGCTGGAGGAGATTCTGGAGAACGGCCTGCGCCTTTCCCGCGTGGGACAGGTGCTGGTGGAGCGCTGCATCGCGGGGTGGAAGGAGATTGAGTACGAGGTGATGCGGGATAGTGCAGGCAACTGTATCACTGTCTGTAACATGGAGAATATCGACCCTGTGGGCGTCCACACCGGCGACAGCATCGTGGTGGCTCCCTCCCAGACCTTGAGCGATAAGGAATACCAGATGCTGAGGACATCGGCACTGAATATTATAAACGAGCTTAAGATCACCGGCGGCTGCAACGTGCAGTTTGCACTGCATCCCACCAGCTTTGAATACTGTGTTATCGAGGTGAATCCCAGGGTGAGCCGTTCCTCGGCTCTGGCCTCCAAGGCAACGGGGTATCCCATCGCCAAGGTGGCGGCAAAGATTGCACTGGGCTATACCCTTGACGAAATCAAGAACGCCATTACCCAGAAGACCTATGCCAGCTTTGAACCCGCTCTGGATTATTGTGTGGTAAAAATTCCCAGGCTGCCCTTCGACAAGTTCCTCACGGCGAAGCGCACCCTGACCACCCAGATGAAGGCCACCGGCGAGGTCATGAGCATTTGTGACAGCTTTGAGGGAGCCCTGATGAAGGCCATTCGCTCCCTGGAGCAGCATGTGGACTGCCTGCTCAGCTATGATTTCAGTGATCTGTCCCCGGAGGAGCTGAAGGAGAGACTGAAGATCGTGGATGACCAGAGGATATGGGTCATTGCCGAGGCTTTACGGAAGGGCATCAGTTATGAGGAAATCCACGACATCACTATGATCGACGTATGGTTTATTGATAAGCTGGCCATTCTGGTGGAGATGGAGCAGGCCCTGAAAACCCGGGAGCTGACGCTCGCTCTCTTAAAGGAGGCAAAACGCATTGAGTTCCCCGACAACGTGATTGCCAGACTGACCGGAAAGACCGAGGGGGAGATCAAGGCACTGCGCCATGAAAACGACATCCGGGCGGTCTATAAGATGGTGGATACCTGCGCCGCAGAGTTTGCGGCTTCCACCCCCTATTATTACTCCGTTTACGGCGGGGAATGTGAGGCCAGGGAGACGAAGGACCGGAAGAAGGTCTTGGTGCTGGGTTCCGGCCCTATCCGTATCGGACAGGGAATCGAGTTTGATTACTGCTCCGTGCATGCCACCTGGGCTTTTTCCCGGGCGGGCTATGAGACCATCATCATCAACAACAACCCGGAGACGGTGAGTACCGACTTTGATATTGCGGATAAGCTGTACTTTGAGCCCCTGACACCCGAGGATGTGGAATCCATTGTTGACATTGAGAAGCCCGACGGGGCTGTGGTGCAGTTCGGCGGACAGACCGCCATCAAGCTTACCGAGAGCCTGATGAAGATGGGAGTGCCCATCCTGGGAACAAAGGCCGAAGATGTGGATGCTGCCGAGGACAGGGAGCTCTTTGACAAGATTCTGGAGGAGACAGAAATCCCCCGTGCGGCGGGCGGTACTGTGTACACCGCCGAGGAGGCAAAGGCCGTGGCAAACCGCCTGGGTTACCCCGTGCTGGTTCGACCTTCCTATGTGCTGGGAGGCCAGGGCATGCAGATTGCCATCTCCGACCAGGAGATCGAGGAGTTCATGGCCATCATCAACCGGATTGCTCAGGATCATCCCATCCTGGTGGACAAGTACCTCCAGGGCAAGGAAATCGAGGTGGATGCAGTCTGCGACGGTACCGATATCCTGATTCCCGGCATCATGGAGCACATTGAGCGCACCGGCGTGCACTCCGGAGACAGCATCTCCGTGTATCCTGCTCCCACAATTACGCAGACTGTAAAGGACAAGATTGCGGAGTACACAAGGCGGCTGGCTAAGGCCCTGCATGTCAAAGGGCTGATCAACATCCAGTTCATTGCCATCGGCGAGGATGTGTATGTGATCGAAGTAAACCCCCGTTCCTCCCGGACGGTTCCCTATATCAGCAAGGTGACAGGGATTCCCATTGTGGATCTGGCTACGGAGGTCATTATCGGAAAGACCATAAAGGAGCTTGGCTATGAGCCCGGACTGCAGCCTGAGGCGGAGTATTTCGCCATCAAGATGCCCGTATTCTCCTTTGAGAAGATCCGGGGTGCGGAGATCAGCCTTGGTCCTGAGATGAAGTCCACGGGCGAATGTCTTGGCATTGCCAAGGACTTTAACGAAGCGCTGTACAAGGCGTTTCTGGGAGCAGGTGTGAACCTGCCCAAGTACAAGAACATGATCATCACCGTGAAGGATGCGGACAAGGGTGAAGCAATTGAAATCGGCCGCCGCTTTGAGAAATTGGGTTACACCATCTATGCCACCCGAAGTACAGCCGCCGCTCTGAACGAGGCCGGTGTCAAGGCGAGAAAGGTGAACAAGATATCCCAGGAATCCCCCACGGTCATGGACCTGATCCTGGGACACAGGATTGACCTTGTGATCGACACTCCCACCCAGGGAAGGGACAAGTCCAGGGACGGTTTCCTGATCCGCCGCACTGCTATCGAGACCGGCGTCAACTGTATCACTGCACTGGATACGGCCAATGCGCTGGTGACCAGCCTGGAGAATGCAGGCAATGAGATGACGTTGGTGGATATTGCGCAGATATAGGTGGGTACTTGTGTTGTTTTGAATATATCGATATTTTCGGGGAATACTTGCAAAGGCCAAAGGCATATGCTATAATGTCATTAGGCAGAAATGTTGAGAGTGCTCATTTGGCACGCAAAGACCCCAGTAGCGGCTACTACTGGGGTCTTTTATTCCGTTTTGGCAGGGTGGCTTATGCCCTGGGCTGACTACCGCCTAATCTTTTCCGTCCAACCACTTGCAAATATAGTAGGCAACTACACTTGCCGCAACGGAGAGAAGAAATGTTAAGATAGTACTCATTGGCACACCCCCTTTCTGCACCTGTCTAGGGGTGGTAGCGTTATTAATTATATCATAAATATACGGAACCAACAATAATCTATCACCATGACTGTATATGTTATAGGGATATCTGATGTATCAGGAAAAAATTACATAACTAAATTATAAAAAATCAAAGGCTCGCATATACTATTTGACAGATATGCGGGCCTTTCTGCACGAGCGGGCCCGTGCCGCGAAAAGGAACCATTGGTTCCCGGCAGAAAGAGAGGAAATATGAAAGCTGAAACCTACCCCTTTGTAGTGCGTCCCCTGCCTTATGAGTATGATGCCCTGGTGCCTGTGCAGGATGCAGAGACATTGACCTTCCACCACGACAGACATTACAAGACTTATGTGGACAATCTGAATATGGCACTGTCGGATTATCCGGAGCTGCAGAAGCTCTCCCTGAAGGAGCTTCTGACCACTTTAGATCACATGCAGGAGCCGCTGCGGACCGCAGTACGCAATAACGGCGGCGGGGTGTACAATCATGAGCTGTACTTTGATTCCATGAAGAGTCCGGTTGGTCAGGACCCGTCGGGGCAGCTGGCGGCGGCTATTGACAGGGATTTCGGTTCCTACAGGCAGTGGAAGGACCAGATGAAGCAGGCGGCAGTGAGCAAATTTGGATCAGGCTATGCATGGCTGCTGACAGATAAGGAGGGAAAGCTCTCCATAGTCCAGACTTCCAATCAGGATGTGCCGGATTTAAAGGATTTTACACCCCTGTTTCTGGTGGATGTGTGGGAGCATGCCTATTACCTCCAGTACCAGAACCGCCGGGCAGATTATGTGGATGGGTGGCTTACTCTGATCAACTGGCGTAAGGCGGAGAAGCGGTATGAGGAGCGGTAATAAGTAGAAAACAATGAGAATACAAATAGACAGTGGTAATTGCAAAATATTCTTTCTTGGGTTATGATAGATGTGGGGGTTCCTTTAGGCGGTCTCCCACATTTTTGTTTCCTATTTTAAGATTTAGCCAAGAACACTTTGGAGGCGAAGCGGTAAAAAGGCGAGATTGAAAATTACTTTTGAGAAAGCGTTTATGAAAGGGACATATATGAAAAATTCAAAGAAGTGTGGAATCAAAATTTGGGCTGCGATGCTTATCTTCATAGCCAGTATCAGTTGTAACATTTCCCTGTCAAAGGCATCTGAACTTTCAGAAGCTGCTGAACCTTCAGAAGGAACCACCGACATGCTTCCCAGTGCGGATCAGGAGCGGGGGGAAGCCGTGGAAATATGGGATGCGGAGGGCCTGCGCACAATGGCGGCGGATCCTTTTGGAGCGTACCTTCTTGTCGCTGACATAGATATGTCCGGCGAGGCGTGGACACCCTTTGCGTTTCACGGCAGCCTGGACGGAGATGGGCACTCCATACTCAATCTAACCGTAGGGGAGACCGGCACTGCCGTGAAGGAGACCTATGACGGCAACATGAAGGTGTATGACACCTATTTTGCAGGTTTTTTTGACGAGATGGAGGGAGCCCAGGTCCGCAATCTGAATCTGATCAATCTGCGCATTGACGTGGAGACGGATCTTCCCTGTTTTATCGGGGGAATTACAGGATATATGGCGGACAGCACTATTGAAAACTGCGAAGTACAGGGAAATCTGCAGCTAAGGGCCCACGATCGGATGTTTGGCGTGGGAGGGATCATCGGCTACGGTTTTGGCGACGTGAAGGATTCGAAGGCGGATGTGACGCTGGTCTGCATTGATACGGACGCATCCACCAAGGACGAACAGTTCATGGGCGGGGTATGCGCGGCGGGCTATCCCAATATCAACGGCTGTGATGTTGCAATCTCCGGCTTTGACTCGGACCACGGGTATGTGCATGACGGCGGCCTCGTCGGCATGTATATACTTTATCCAAAAGGCACTCAGTACAAGGGGTCTATCACGGACAATTATGTGACAGGCAAGATCACCTTTTTTGAGGATAATAAAAACCGCCGGGCCTATTGTAATGGCTTTATCGGCGAGATCATGAACTGGAATTTTGAGAACGGCAGAAACAAGGATGATTTTGTACGGGACGAAGTATTCACCTACGACGTGGACCTGGTGCCCCATGCCTGTGAGAATCCCGTGATGCAGGAGGAAGTGACGGCGCCGGGATGCGAGTTCGGGTATACCACCTATGTCTGTGAGACCTGTGGGTATCGGGAGACGGATCATTATACTTTAAAAGTACACGACTATGATTGGACGATTCTGAAGGAGGCGGACCTGGAGGAAGAGGGACTTCGTGAGGGTGTCTGCAAGCTTTGCGGTGAGACTGCACAGGAGAGCATCCCCAAGGTGAGCCCGGAGCCCACGGCGGATCCCGAACAGGCGGCAGATGATGGCGCAGGTAGTATTGGGGATAGCGGTTCAGAGGACCTGGATGCGGCAGGAGAGGGCGTAAATGATGAAGGTATGACAGCGCCGAAGGTTTCCACGGGCCTTATTATAGTATTGATGGTGTTGGTCATTTGTGTGGTCTTTAGTATCATTGGGATTATTAGGTTTTTGAAAATATGAATAAGATGAATTATCAAAAAGAACTGGAAAAGCTGCTGCAGAAGCTGGAGCAGGGGCAAGGGGTAGGGAAGGAGGCACCTGCCCTGTTTCTGCATAGCTGCTGCGCACCCTGCAGCAGTTACGTGCTGGAGTATCTCTGCGGACGGTTTCGAATCACTGTATTTTACTATAACCCCAATATCTCTGAAAGTGCAGAGTATGTAAGAAGAGTGGCGGAACAGAAGCGGCTGATCGAAGCCTATAACCGGGAGGGAAGAGGGTATCCCATCTCCGTCATAGAAGGGGACTATGATCCGCAGCTTTTCTTTCAAACGGCGCAAGGCCTGGAGGACTGCCCCGAGGGTGGGGAGCGGTGTTTTCGTTGCTTTGACCTGCGGCTCAGGGAGACGGCGCATCGGGCGAGGGAGGGCGGTTATGACTATTTTGGCACCACGCTGACTATCAGCCCCTTAAAAAATGCGGAAAAGTTGAACCAGATCGGCACAGCGCTTTCGGAGGAGTATGGAATTTCCTGGCTGCCCTCGGATTTTAAAAAGCGAAATGGTTATAAGCGTTCCGTAGAATTGTCGGAAGAGTATGGACTATACCGCCAGGATTACTGCGGATGTGCCTTTTCCAAGGCGGAGAGGGAGCGGAACAAAAGGGAAGATGATTACCTGGAATAGATTTACCGGCCTATGAATGGAAATTTTATTGCGGAATTGACAAATATGGGATATACTGCTAAGAATAAAGATTAATTTACATCAGCCCGGAGTCGTTTCTCGGAATGACGCTTGTCACTGAGGCACGGGCAGGAAAGGTATGAAGACAAACCATGAAGAAATTATTGCATATTTTATCAGAAGAGATGGGAAAGGCATTTGAGGCTGCCGGTTATGACAGCACCCTGGGAAGGGTGACGATCTCAAACCGTCCCGATCTGTGTGAATATCAGTGCAACGGTGCAATGGCAGGAGCAAAGCAGTACAAGAAAGCGCCCATTGCCATCGCAAGTGACGTAGCGGAGCAGTTGAAAGGCAGCAGCGTATTCAGCGAGGCTGCAGCCGTAGCTCCCGGCTTTTTGAACCTGAAGCTCTCAGAAGAATATCTGCTCCAGATTGTGAAAACCATGGCGGCGGAGCCGAAGTTTGGCCTTGAACCGCCGGAGAGATCTAAGAAGATTATGATCGACTATGGCGGAGCCAACGTGGCAAAGCCCCTTCACGTGGGTCATATCCGTTCCGCAGTCATCGGCGAGAGCGTGAAGCGTATCTGTCGCTACGCAGGCCATGAGGTCATCGGAGATGTGCATCTGGGAGACTGGGGCCTGCAGATGGGTCTGGTGATCACTGGGCTGCAGGACCGCCAACCTGATCTGGAGTATTTTGACGAGAATTATCAGGGTGAGTATCCGAAGGAGGCTCCTTTTACCATCTCTGAGCTGGAGGAAATCTACCCTGCGGCCAGCGCGAAATCCAAGGAGGACCCGGAGTATAAGGCCAGAGCCATGGAAGCTACCTTCAAGCTCCAGAGCGGCGTTCGGGGCTATCGGGCTCTGTGGAAGCATATTTTGAATGTGTCCGTGATGGACCTGAAAAAGAATTACGGCAGCTTGAACGTGGAGTTCGATCTTTGGAAGGGAGAGAGCGATGTCCATGACCTGATCCCTGAGATGGTGGCATACATGAAGGATAACGGCTATGCCCATATCAGCGAGGGCGCGCTGGTGGTGGATGTGAAGGAAGAGACCGACACCAAGGAGATTCCGCCCTGCATGATCCTGAAATCCGACGGGGCATCCCTCTATAATACCACGGATCTTGCCACCATCATGGAGCGGATGCGTCTGTATCACCCCGACCAGATCATCTATGTGGTGGACAAGCGCCAGGACCTGTATTTTGAGCAGGTGTTCCGCTGCGCAAGGAAGACAAAGCTAGTGGAGCCGGAGACGGAGCTGAAATTCCTGGGCTTCGGCACCATGAACGGCAGCGACGGCAAGCCCTTCAAGACCAGGGACGGCGGTGTTATGCGACTGGAAAACCTGATCCGGGAGACTAAGGATGAAATGTACAAAAAGATCAGGGAGGGCCGCCAGATGTCCGAGGAGGAAGCCCGCCAGGTGGCGGAGCAGGTGGCAGTGTCTGCGTTAAAGTACGGTGACCTGTCCAACCAGGCCTCCAAGGATTATGTGTTTGATATTGACCGGTTCACCTCCTTTGAGGGGGATACAGGCCCTTATATTTTGTATACCATTGTGCGGATCAAGTCCATCCTGGGCAAGTTTGCAGAACAGGGCGGCAGCCTGGAGAATCTGGCCCTCCTGCCCGCAGGAAACGAGACTGAAAAGGCCCTGGAGATGGCACTGGTGCAGTTTAACACCATGCTGCAGTCTGCAGCGGAGGAAACTGCTCCCCACAAGGTCTGCGCTTATATCTACGATCTGGCCAACGCTTTCAACCACTTCTATCATGAGACCAAGATCCTGGGCGAAGAGGATGCAAAGAGGCGGGAGAGCCTGATTGCCCTGCTTGTGCTGACCCGGGATGTGCTGGAAACCTGCATTGATGTACTGGGATTTTCGGCGCCGGAGAAGATGTAGAATATAACTTAAAAAAATATAGTTTGCATAACTGTTTAAAAAATTTCTTGACAAACATAGGGTGACAAGGTATACTAAACAAGTCGGCTATGCAGATAGCCGACAAATGGAAGTTTAGCTCAGCTGGGAGAGCATCTGCCTTACAAGCAGAGGGTCATAGG
>JAFLRN010000037.1:13764-25653 GCA_022511385.1 Acetatifactor sp. | reverse complement strand
TGAATTTAGAAGAATATAAAGGTGTATATGTCTTCGCACAGCAGGTGGACAATGTAATCAACAATATTGCCTTCGAGCTGATCGGCAAGGGCAAGGACCTGGCTGAGGATCTTGGTACAGAGGTAACTGCTGTATTAGTGGGAAGCGGCGTAAAGGAGCTGGCTGATCAGCTGGCTGAGTACGGCGCAGACAAGGTGATCGTTGTGGACGATCCCGAATTGAAGGAGTACAGGACGGAGCCCTATGCTCACGCGCTGGCTTCCGTAATTGAGAAGTATAAGCCTGAGATCTTCCTGGTGGGCGCAACTGCTATCGGCCGTGATCTGGGTCCCCGCGTTTCCGCAAGAATCCATACCGGTCTGACCGCAGACTGCACACAGCTTGATATCGGTGACTTCCCTCTGGCTCCCACTCCCGGCAAGGAGCAGAAGCACAACCAGCTGCTGATGACCCGTCCTGCATTTGGCGGAAATACCATCGCTACCATCGCGTGCCCTGATTTCCGTCCCCAGATGGCAACCGTGCGTCCCGGCGTTATGCAGAAGCGCGAAAGAGTTGCTGGCGCTAAGGCGAATGTGGAGGAGTTCAATCCCGGCTTTACCCCCGACAACAAGTATGTGGAGATCATGGAGGTAGTGAAAGCCGTTGCAAATACCGTGGATATCATGGATGCAAAGATTCTGGTGTCCGGCGGCCGTGGAATGGGCGGTCCCGAGAACTTCAAGATGCTGGAGGATTTGGCAGAGGTTCTGGGCGGCCAGGTAAGCTGCTCCCGTGCAGTGGTTGACGCTGGCTGGAAACCCAAGGATCTGCAGGTGGGCCAGACCGGCAAGACCGTTCGCCCCAATGTTTACTTTGCAGTTGGTATCTCCGGAGCTATCCAGCACCTGGCAGGTATGGAGGAGTCCGACATCATCGTTGCGATCAATAAGGATGAGACCGCTCCCATCTTTGAGGTGGCTGACTATGGCGTAGTGGGCGACCTGAACAAGATCGTTCCCGCACTGACCGAGAAGCTGCGCGCAGAGCTGGCAAAGAACAACTAAAGTATAAAGTCAAATCATCAAAACAATATGACTGAGCCCCCGGACATTAACCCCCCGGGGGCTTGTTTTGTAAGGGCAGCAAGCCTCACACAGGCTTTGCCTCCCGTTCGGTGCCGTCTTAGCGTGAACTCTGTACGGACGATGATTGTATGCGCAAGTGGTAAGAGGACTTTAGGATAAGGCAGCTGCATATACTGTATAGAGAAAAATCCTGGAAACGCATATGAAATTTAATATTCCAAAACTTAACATCACAAAACCTCATATTACAAAACCCAATATTATGAACACAGACTTTGGGAAGATGAATCTAAAATCTTTGGCAGTCAGCATTGTCATTAGTCTTGGCGCAGGAATCTTAAGCGTCTTTCTCACAGGAGGCAGCATGCGTCAGTATGCGGATATGTACAAACCGCCCCTTGCGCCGCCTGGCTGGGTCTTTCCCATTGTCTGGACTATTCTCTACATACTGATGGGCATTGCGGCGTGGCGTGTCTATGAATCCCGGGGCTGCGATAAGCGGCTTGCGTTCTCGCTTTACGGAAACCAGCTGTTGCTGAATATGGTGTGGCCGCTGCTGTTTTTCAACCTGAGTCTCTATTTTTTTGCCTTTGCATGGCTCCTTCTTCTTTGGTTGGTCATCTATCTAACAATACGGCAGTTTTCGCAGCTTGATCCACAGGCCGGACGATTGCTGGTACCGTACCTCGTGTGGGTGTCTTTTGCAGGGTATTTGAATCTTGCAATCGCTATACATTACTTATAATATAGGCGTTGACACTGGCAGTACTGGCTTGAATTAAGTATGGAATGAACAGTTACAAAATACAGAAAGATACATAAAAAATGGAAGATAATGTAGAAGGAATTCTGCGGCTGTGATATACTGTAATGGCAGAGGCAAATACTCAAGCGCACAGATGCTGTGAAGAAACAGGCAACGGTACACTTGAGTGTTTGACGCGCCAGTATGCCCAAAGACATTTCATCATCCTATTGGATATGCAACAAGAGGTCAATATGGCAAAACAGAAGGAAATAAAGACCAATGCCATGCGAATTCTGGAGACCATGAAAATCCCTTTTCAGCACCTGACCTATGAGTGCGACGAGTTTGTGGACGGCATTCAGATCGCGGACATGCTCTCCCTGCCCCATGAGAAGGTGTACAAGACCCTGGTGACGGTGGGCAGCAGCAAAAACTATTTTGTGTTTGTGATCCCCATTGCGGAGGAGCTGGACCTGAAGGCAGCCGCCAGAAGCGTAGGGGAGAAGAGCGTGGAGATGATCCATGTAAAGGACATTAACAGCGTCACCGGCTATATCCGGGGAGGCTGTACTGCCGTGGGCATGAAAAAGCAGTATGTGACCAGGATCGACAGCTCGGCGGAAAAGCTTCCCGAAATTATCGTAAGCGGCGGACGTATCGGCTCCCAGCTGGTGCTGTCTCCAAAGGATCTGGCAAGAGCTGCAAAGGCAGAATTTGTGGATATTGTCAGGCATCAACCGGAACAGATGGCGTAGCGGGATGCGTCTATGAAAAGCTGGGACAAGAAGGAAGTACTTATGAAAAGCTGGAATGGGATGGCGGTTGGAGTTGTATTGATGGCAGTGATGGCGCTTTCCGGCTGTGGCGGCAGGAGTGACGGTCAGGGAGACAGCGTAAACCGGGATGTAGTATACGGGTCGGAGAATCCCACAGAGGATTTCTATGTGGTACAGACACAGAAACTGACCTTTCCGAGGACGGAAAGAGGTACTACAGGCTGGCGGGACGGCACCTTGCTCGTAGGTGACAGCATCTATTCATTTTATCGGCCGACAACGGGATTGGACACCACGCTGCAATGGTATCATATATCAGCCCAGGACATTTTTACAGACACAGTTCTGACGGGGGCATACCCGGTGATGAATACCCAGGAAGCGGCGGTAAGACTTCCTCTGATGGGAGAACTGAAGGGATATCAATATCCCTACGAAGCTCCTTGGGAAGTAGAAAGCGACTTTTTTGCAGACGGAAACGGTATGCCGTATTTGCTGACCGAAACTTGGGGCGGAGATGGATGGCTGCAGTATCTCTATCAGTGTGATGCGCAGGGAAAAGTGACAAAGCAGTGGGAGTTGACGGATATACTGGCGGATTTTGAGCATCCAACCACTATCACTGCCGATTATCTGTTTGCCTACTATGGTGCAGTGGACGGAGCAGGAAATGTCTGCCTGACCTATAAGGAAGCGGAACAGCTGTGGCTGATCGATGGGGAGGGGCAACTGATGGACACAGTTCCTCTGGAAGGAAGAAAAGTGACCGCTCTTGCATCCGGCACCGATGGATCCATCTACGGCGCAGACAGCACCGGCTCTCTATTTACGGTGAATGCAGAGGAAGGTTCCCTTGAGGAGGTACTGTCAGTGCAGGGAAGCCAGGGAAATTTATGCCTGGCGGCAGCGGAAGACGGAAAGCTTCTCTATGGGGACAAGCTTGGACTCTATTTGTGTGATTCTCACTATGGAACAGCGGAGCTGTTGACTACCTGGAAGGATGTAGGTATCAGTGGGCCGAATGTCTGCGCTGTGGATATTCTTTCTGACGGCAGGCTGTTGGCGCTGGATGATGACGGTGTGCTGTTTTGCCTGACCAAGGTGGATGCCTCACAGCTTCCGGCCAGACGGCAGAAGGTGGTGCTGGGTGTGTTCACCGCTGACGATACCCTGAAAAATCTGGTGACAGAGTTCAACCAGCGCAACTACTACTATGAAGTAGAAATCAAAGAATATGGGGAGAACGCTTCTCAGCTGATAGACAGTGCAGTCGTTGCAGGAAACGGCCCGGACATGGTAGACATACATGCGATCTATGTGGACAAATATGTGAAAAAAGGTCTGCTGGAGGACATGTCACATTACCTGGAGGACGGCCATGGTCTTGAAAGGGAGGATCTGGTGGACAGCGTGCTGTGGTGCTATACCATGGATGGAGTGCTGATCTGTATTCCGGCCGCCTTTGCGATTGACACCTTGATGGGCAGAGCCTCCATGCTGGGAGAGGAGACGGGCTGGACAATGGAGGAATATCTGGACTTTGTGCAGAAAAACCGCGGCAAGGAAGTGGCGGAAGGACAGTGGATCAGCCGTACGGCCGGCGACTCCCGGACCATCATTCCCGTACTGGTTCTGGAGGAAGACATCAATGCCTTCGTGGACTGGGATTCCAATCGGGCTAAATTTGACGGAGAAGATTTTCGTAACCTGATGACATTTGCGGCAGACTACGAATCAAAGGCCAGATATGTGTTAGAAACTAATTCGCCGCGTACCAGCGTGTTAGAACGGATGCGGGAGGGAAATGTACTGCTGTGCAATGAGCATATCTACTCTGTGGATGAATATCTGGACCGCCAGGCGGCGCTGGGAGGAGATACGGCGTATATCGGCTATCCTACACTGGACGGCAGAACCTGCAGCGGGGTAGCCAGTTCGACGGCGTATGTGATCCTGGCAGACAGTGCGGCGAAGGATGGGGCCTGGGCTTTTCAGGAGTTTCTTCTGACCGCAAAGAAGAAACGTGATGACAGCGATTCCTGGGAGACTAGGCTGTACGGATTTCCGGTCTTGCAAAGAACTTTGGATTACTTGTTGGAGCAGTCCATGTGCAAGGCATATGAGGCTGATGAATTTGGTCGGTTTTTACGCGATGAAGAAGGAAATCCCATAGAGAAACCTATTTCCAAACAGGACCAATGGGATGTATACGCGGCAACTCCGGAGGAAGTCGAGCAGCTTCGCAGCCTGATTGACAGTCTGTCCTTTGCGTTGACCTGGTCGGGAAACGAGATTTTTAATATCGTATATAATGAGTTGGACATCTGTATGTCCGGTGACAGATCTGTGGAGGAAACAATAAACATTATACAGAACAGGGTTCAGCTATATCTGGATGAAAATCAGTAAAAGGGGAAAGCTATGAAGCGGAATGTAAGCCTGGCAGAAATCTCCGACGGAAGACTGTACGGGGAAAACGATATGGTGAAAGCGGACTGCCGCGGCTGTCAGGGCTGTTATCAATGCTGTACAGGAATGGGCTGCTCCGTCATTCTGGACCCCTACGACGTATTCCGGCTTCAGCAGGTACAGGGCCTGGAACTGAAGCAGCTTCTGGCGGAGATAAAAGTGGAGCTTAACGTGGTGGATGGCATCATCCTGCCAAACCTGCGGATGGCGGGGGAGGAGGAGCGCTGTGTATTTCTGGATGCGGCAGGGCGATGCAGCATCCATGGCAGCAGGCCGGGAATCTGTCGGCTCTTTCCGCTGGGACGGTATTATGAGAACGGCGATTTCAAATATTTCCTCCAGACCGGTGAGTGCAGGGAGAGCCGCCGCACCAAAGTGAAGGTCGCAAAATGGATCGACACACCGGATCAAGGGCGGTATCACGATTATCTCTGTAAATGGCATGCGTTATTAAGCAAGCTGGAGGAAAAGGTGGTTGGAGTGGAGGACGGCGAGGAGTCAAAACGTCTGAATCTGCTTTTGCTGCAAAGCTTTTATCTGACACCCTATGATGTACAGAGGGATTTTTATGAACAGTTTCGGGAGCGGACGGAGCTCTGGACGATGCAGCAGTAGGATTCCAGAGGGTTGACTCAGCAGAATTCCAAGGCGGATGGGCAAGAACAAACAGGGAGACAAATGACAGGGATAGAGCAAGAAGAAAGAATAGAGCAAGAAGAAAGAATAGATCAGGAAGAAAGAATAGAGGGTTTAGAATTTACAGAGGTTTTGGAGCAGGAGGACGAGGCAGAGAGGCAGCGTGTCCTTAAGAGAAGACAGCGCATTGAGGAAATGAAGCGCCAAAAGCGCAAAACAGAGATCATACATCGGTGTGTGCTGGGAACAGCGGCAATAGTGCTGGTGGCGGTGTGTGTTGGAGTCGGTGTTTTGATGCATTTTCGCAGTGTGGAAAAATCCCGGTTGTCTGGGGAAAATGTACAGCAAGGCCAGTCTTGCCAGGAAAAGCTACAGAACATCATCGAAATACTGGTGGCTCAGGCCGGCAGTGTTGTGAAGGCTTCTACAGATGCCACGGATAGCGTGGAAGACGACAGTCAGCCAGAGGAGCCTCAGCCAGAGGTTTTTGAAGCGTTCTCTACATCTGTGACCGCTGGATTTTGGGAGGATATCGTCAGCCAGTATGGCGTGCTGATCGATGTGGAGTCCCAGACGATCCTTGCAGGAAAAGACTACCGGTCCAGGATCAATCCAGCTTCCATGACGAAAATCCTAACGGTGCTGACCGCAGCAGAAATCCTGGATATTTCAGATGGAACGGAAGAGGTTTTGGACGATACATTTACCATGACTATAGAGATCACTGATTACAGTTATATCAATGACTCCAGCATAGCAGGCTTTTCCGTGGACGAGGAGGTTTCGGTGAGGGATCTGTTTTACGGAACAGTGCTGCCCTCCGGTGCAGACGCAGCGGTTGGGCTCGCGGTTTATACAACCGGTTCCCATGAGGCCTTTGTGGAGCTGATGAACGGGAAGCTGGAGGAGATGGGACTGTCCGAATCCACACATTTCACCAACTGTGTAGGGCTGTACGACGAGGACCACTACAGCACGGTCTATGATATAGCTGTGATCCTGAAGGAAGCGGCGGACAATCCTTTCTTAAGGCAGGTTTTGTCTGCACACACCTACAACACTGCTCTGACGGAGCAGCATCCTGAGGGCATTCTGCTGTCCAATTGGTTTCTGCGAAGGATCGAGGACAGGGACACCCATGGGGAAGTACTCTGTGGCAAGACAGGATTTGTGAATCAGTCAGGCAACTGTGCTGCCAGCCTGTCCGTGGACATAAATGGCAGGGAGTACCTGTGTGTCACTGCGGGATCCAGCAGCAGCTGGCAATGCATTGCTGACCAGCAGATGCTGTATGTGAAGTATCTTCCGGCGGAGTAGGAATCAGAAAAGGAGAGGAATATGAATTTACATTGGAAAAAAAGCTGGATTGCTCTTGGGAGCGTTCTCTTTCTCCTGGCGGCAGCCGGATGTGGGCAGCGGGCTTCTGAGAACCCGGTAAATGAAGTGAAAAAGCATACGGAAAGCAGTAATGATGGGGTGGATGCATGGGAGATATTCTGGTCTGTGATATTCAAGGATAAAAAAGCCGGGAATGACCAGATGGCGGAAGAGATGCAGCCGGAAGATTGGAAGGACCAAACTGAAACCGAACCCTTGTTCAAGGAAGAAGCCGAAGCAGGAACCGGTTTGGGCAGCGAAGAAGGAGACGACTCGAAAAAGTATACTGATGATACCTCACTGCCAGCTCTTGCCGTGAATGGTACCCAGTTGGTGGACAGCCAGGGAAATCCTGTCCAGCTGAGAGGGATCAGCACTCATGGCCTTGCCTGGTATCCAGGCTATGTGAACGCTGACTGCTTTATGCAGCTGAAGGAAGAATGGGGGATTGATGTGATCCGTCTTGCCATGTATACAGCCGAGAACGGAGGCTACTGTACCAGCGGAGACAAGGACAGTTTAAAATCCCTGATCCGGGACGGCGTACAGTACGCCACTGACTGCGGCTTGTACGTGATCATAGACTGGCACATTCTGTCGGACGGGAATCCGAACACTTACATAGAGGAATCCAAGGCTTTCTTTGAGGAAATGTCCCGGGATTATGCGGATCATACCAATGTGATATATGAAATCTGTAACGAACCGAACGGCGGTACCTCCTGGAGTAATGTTAAGTCTTATGCGGAGCAGATCATTGATGTAATCCGGAAAAACGACGAAGATGGTATCATCCTGGTGGGAACGCCAAATTGGTGCCAGTATGTGGATCAGGCTGCGGCGGATCCTATCAAAGACCGGGAGAATGTGATGTACACTCTGCATTTCTATGCGGCCACCCACAAGGAATCGCTTCGGGATACCATGGTAAATGCCATTAACGCGGGGCTGCCTATTTTTGTCTCTGAGTACGGTATCTGCGACGCAAGCGGGAACGGCGCCATCGATCAGCAACAGGCGGACAAGTGGGTCAGTCTTATGGACCAGTACGGGGTCAGCTATGTGGCATGGAATCTGTCCAACAAGTCGGAAACGTCAGCTCTCCTTAAGAGCAGCTGTAATAAGCTGAGCGGCTTTGCGGCTGAGGATCTCAGCAATTCCGGCAAATGGCTGTACAGCTTGCTGACCGGGGAAAGCCCAAATCAGGCGGGAGCGTCCTGGGCTGGTGGCAGCATCTTCGGCGGTACGGGAAATGGATCCCAGTCGGGTGGCAACAACGGACAGGGCAGCCAGGCTGGCGCCGGTAACGGGACTCAGGCGGCTAGGACGATGACGGACAAAAGCGGCCTGGAGGTCTCTGCCGCCGCGGTAAACTCCTGGGAGCAGGACGGCCAGTATTGCTGCCAGTATACCATCACCGTCACGAATCCCACGGATACGGACTGCAGCGGCTGGACCATAGAATTGAACTTTAACGGAAACATCTCCCTGGTCGACAGCTGGAATGGCAGCTATCAGGTTGACGGCAGCAGGCTCACCATCTCTTCCGTGGACTACAACGGAGCCATTCCCGCCGGCGGAAGCGTGAGCGATGTGGGATTTATCGTACGGGGAGATAAAGGACTGGACTTATAAAATCACGACAAAGATGCTCCCTCAAATAGTGGAGCTGTCAGTATTGCCGTGTATCAGTGTAAAAATGAAAGATGTGGGAGGAAGCGGAAATGTATCAAAAAATAAGCGGGTTTTCAGATGAGATTCATCCGTCTGTGGACGAACAGTTTCAGGTACTTCAAAAGCTGGGGATTACATATTTTGAGCCAAGGGGGATCGACGGGAAAAATATCTCGGAACTGACTGACGAAGAGGTGGCATCCCTGCGGGAGAAAATGACGCAATATGGAATCCGGGTATCTTCCATCGGCTCACCCATCGGAAAGGTGAACCTGAAGGAACCCTTTGCAGAGCATTTTACTCTATTTAAAAGGGTTGTGGAGATTGCAAGAAAGCTGGATGCAGGATATATCAGAATGTTCAGCTTCTATCACGATGGTGGAGAGGTTTGGAGTTCGGAAGAGAGAGAAGAGGTTCTTGCCAGACTTCGGGAGATGATCGACTATGCCCGCGGACAAGGCGTGGTTCTTCTGCATGAAAATGAAAAGGGCATATACGGCGATACCGCGGACCGGTGTGCGGATCTGATGAGGGAGCTGGGCTGCGATTCCTTTAAAGCTGTTTTTGATCCCGCAAATTTTGTGCAGTGCGGACAGGATACGAAGTACGCTTACGAACAGTTGAAAGAATTTGTTGCGTATCTGCATATCAAGGATGCCTGCATGGAGGACGGACGAGTGGTTCCCTCCGGCGCCGGAGACGGCAATGTGGAAGAGATCCTGAAGCGGCTGTTTGAAAGCGGATATGACGGTTTCTTAAGCCTGGAGCCCCATCTTGGCAGCTTTGAGGGACTGGCAGACCTGGAGCTGGACGACAAGATGCTGGACCTGCCGGAGGGCGGAGAAGGTACTTTCACATTGGCTTACCGTGCGCTTTGTGGGATATTGGACAGGATTTTGTGATGGAACAGGATTAGAAAGTATTAAGGATTAGAAAGAATAAAGGATTAGTAAAGAAAAGAGATTAGTAAAGAAAGAGATTAGTAAAGAAAAGAGATTGAAAAAGATAAGAGATTAGGTTAGATTAGATAAGATAAGGATTGGAAAAGATAAAGGATTTGAAACGATAGGAGCATTAGAAAGGGATAGAGAAGGAGAAGACAGGAATGGAAAAGCTGAGAATCGGTGTTATAGGTTACGGAAATATGGGAACGGGACATGTGAGAAATCTGAAAGCCGGAATGGTTCCTGATATGGAATTGACTGCTGTCTGCGATATTGCACCCGCAAGGCGGGAGGCGGCTAAGGCAGAGTATCCTGAGCTTGCCGTGTTTGAAAATGCAGAGGAGCTGTACCAAAGCGGTCTGTGCGACATGGTGCTGATCGCTGTGCCCCATTACAGCCATCCAGGCCTGGCTATAGAAGCTTTTCAGCATGGTCTGCATGTGATCACGGAGAAGCCGGCGGGAGTGTATACGAAACAGGTAAGAGAGATGAATGAGGCGGCTGCCAAATCCGACAAGGTCTTCGGCATCATGTATAACCAGCGGACAAATCCCGTGTACCAGAAATTGCGGGAGATGATAAAGCGCGGCGACCTTGGTCATATCAAGCGCATCACATGGATCATTACGGACTGGTACAGACCTCAGGCATACCATGACAGCAGCAGCTGGAGATCCACCTGGAAGGAGGAAGGGGGCGGAGCGCTGATCAATCAGAACCCCCACCAGCTGGATCTGTGGCAGTGGATGTTCGGTATGCCGGACAGGATATTCGCCAAGGCCAGCTTTGGAAAATACTATGATATCGAAGTGGAAGACGATGTGATGGCATATTTTGAGTATGATAACGGAACCACGGGTGAATACATTACATCCACTGGGGAGGCGCCGGGAACAAACCGCCTGGAAATTGCCTGCGACATGGGTAAGGTGGTCGTGGAGGGCAACAGACTCACCTTCTATAGAAATGTGATCTCGGAACGGGAACATAACAGGATCAATACCGTGCCCTTTGCGCAGCCGGAATGCTGGGAGTGCAATGTGCCCGTGGATTTTTCCGGCGGAGCGCAGCATGTGGGTATTCTCCGGAACTTTGCAGGCGCTGTCTTAAACGGAACGCCCCTTCTGGCGCCGGGAGAGGAGGGAATCCTGGGACTGACCATCTCCAATGCGATTCATCTGAGCGCATGGACAGGGGAGACGGTGGATGTGAAGAACTTCCCGGATGAGAGATTTTATGAGATGCTGCAGGAAAAGATCCGGAATTCTACAGTGGTCAAGAAGAATGCTCAGGTGGTCGCGGATACACGGGGAACCTATTGAACGGAAGGAAAAGAATATGGACAGACGAATCGGCGCCCAGTATTATACGTTGAGGGAGCATATAAGAACCATAGAAGACTTTGAGGAGACCTGCAGGAAGGTCAGAGAAATTGGCTATCAGCTGATCCAAATATCCGCAACGCCCCTGCCTGCCGCTGCCATGAAGCCGATCATCGATCGATATGGCCTGCAGGTGGTTGTGACACACAGGGGTTATGAGGATTTTGTACATCATATTGAGGAGATCATAGACTACAACAAAACTCTGGGATGTGAGCTCTGTGGCATCGGGATGATGCCGGATGCGTAC
Organism: Acetatifactor sp.; assembly: GCA_022511385.1. Classification (GTDB taxonomy): domain Bacteria; phylum Bacillota; class Clostridia; order Lachnospirales; family Lachnospiraceae; genus Acetatifactor. The sequence goes on along the minus strand of JAFLRN010000037.1, from coordinate 14,330 downwards.
CGAAAGAGCAGTGAGGGGATCACGGAGTTTATTGCTGGTATCAATAAAGCGGCAGATGAGCTGAGGAAAGAGGGACTGTATCTGGGGTATCACAACCATGCCCTGGAATTTGCCAGACTGGACGGAAGATTTATCATGGACCGTCTGATCCAGGAGACGAACCCGGAGAAGGTAAAGTTCATCGTGGATACCTACTGGCTCCAGGTGGGTGGAGTGAATCCTGCACAATTCATCAGCGGTCTTGGGGAAAGGGCTATGGCGATCCATTTCAAGGATCTGAAGGCCAATACGGACAATACCACGGAGATGGCGGAAGTGGGTGAGGGGAGCCTGAACTGGGATGAAATTATCAAAGCCTGTGACCGGGCCGGCGCAAGGTGGGCACTGGTGGAGCAGGATATTTGCAGGCGGGATCCATTCGAGTCCATGAAGATGAGCTATGAGTATTTGAAGACAAAAGGCTTCTGCTAAGAGGCGGCGTAGGACACCACGGAGAGCGAAAAAGAGCGGCTAAAGCCGCTAAAGAAGCAGCTAAAAGAGCAGTTAAAGCCGCTAAAGAAGCAGCT
>JAFLRN010000037.1:0-13664 GCA_022511385.1 Acetatifactor sp. | reverse complement strand
AAGCCGCTAAAGAAGCAGCTAAAAGAGCAGTTAAAGCCGCTAAAGAAGCAGCTAAGAGAGCAGTTAAAGCCGCTAAAAAGCAACTAAGAGAGCAGTTAAGGCCGCTAAAAAAGCGGCTAAGAGAGCAGTTAAGGCCGCTAAAGAAGTGACTAAGAGAGCAGCTGGGGCGTGTAAGGAGAAGGGCTCTATGAAAATGAAAAATGTGTGTATTGTGGGATACGGTGCTATCGGACCTGTTCATGCCAGCGCCTTGGAAGATGTGTCGCAGGCCGAATTATATGCAGTGTGCGATATTAATCCGGAGAGGCGTAAAGCCTGCCAGGAAAAGTACACTGTGAAGGCATATGATGACTTTGACAGAATGCTCCAGGACCGAGAAATCCACAATGTCCATATCTGTACACCCCATTACCTTCATTATGAGATGGTGAGAAAGGCATTGGAGGCGGGGAAGGATGTAGTGGTAGAAAAGCCCGTGACCATGACAAGACAGGAACTGGATGCCCTGCTTCAACTGGATGGTACGGAGCGGGTGTGCGTGGTGCTGCAGAACCGGCTGAATCCCTGTATTGAGAAGCTGAAAAGTATGATACAGGGGGGCGAGCTTGGCAGCATCAAGGCAGTGAAGGCTGTCCTCACATGGCATCGGGACAGGACATATTACGCACAGGATGGGTGGAGAGGTCATTTCGCCACGGAAGGCGGAGGGGTATTGATCAATCAGGCGGTCCATACTTTGGATTACTTCAGCTACCTGATTGGGAAAGTGACTGCTGTGAGGGCTGTGATGTCCAACTTTTCCCTGGAGGATGTGATCGAGGTGGAGGACACCTGCACGGCATATGTGGGATTTGAGAATGGATTGAAGGGGATATTTTACGCCACCAACAGCTACAGTGAAAATTCCGCTCCCTTTCTGGAAGTGGTCTTCGAGAAAGGGATTGTCAGATATATGGACAATCAGCTATGGCATCAGGGCCAGATGCTGGCAGAGGATGAGCCTCCAGCTCTGGGGAAAGCCTATTGGGGCAGCGGACATGCAAGGCTATTGAAGCGGTATTATGAAGAGCAGAAGTTTTTTTGCCCCAAAGATGCTGCAAATACCATGAAGGCGGTGTTTGCCATGTATGAGAGCGCAAAGAAGGGCGGCATGGAAATTGAAATCAAATAATTATTTCAGTGTCCTGCCCGTAACTTCTGCCAATCAATTCAATTCATAATCATGGCATAATGACCTTATTCAAGGCATAATACGGCCGAATGGCTATCCACACCATGGTGCGGAGTGATCATGGGATCAATAAATACAGTGTGCGACTATGTACAGAAAGGTGAAAAGATTATGTTAAAGAGCAGGGGATTTTACAAGGGAGTTGACTTGGGAGGCTGGCTGTCCCAGTGTGATTACAGTGAGGACAGGCTGAACAATTTTATCACAGAGCCGGATTTTGAAAAGATCGCCTCCTGGGGACTGGACCATGTACGTCTTCCAATTGATTACAATATCTTGGAAAACGAAGATGGCAGCTATAAAGAGGACGGCTTCCAGCGTATTGAAAGAGCGCTGGCGCTGGCTGAAAAGTATGGGTTGAATGTAGTCATAGACCTGCATAAGACAGCGGGCTTTTCCTTTGACTTTGGCGAGCAGGAGAGCGGCTTTTTTGAGAACGAAAAGTACCAGGAGCGCTTTTACCGCCTCTGGGAGGAGCTTGCTAAGCGTTTTGGAAACCGCCCGGATCAGGCGGCTTTTGAGCTGCTTAACGAGGTCACGGATCCTAAGGTGATCGATGTGTGGAACCGGATCATCAGAGAATGCATCAGCAGAATCCGTGTTTATGCGCCGGAAACGCTGATCCTGGTGGGGAGTTATTGGAACAACAGTCCTGAAGCCATAAAAGATCTGGAAAAGCCCTATGACGATAAGGTGATCTACAATTTCCACTGCTATGCGCCGCTTGAGTTTACGCATCAGGGTGCACCCTGGGCCAGGGAGATCGTCGATCAGGATGCCAGATATCGTTTTGAAGATCTGGATATCACGCCGGAGTTGTTTGAAAAACTCTTTCTGCCGGCCATAGAAAGGGCGAAAAGCTATGGCACAACAGTTTACTGCGGCGAGTATGGCGTTATCGACAGAGTTGCACCAGAGGATACTTTGAAATGGTACAAGGTGATCAATGGCGTTTTTGAAAAGCATGGCATTGCACGGGCGGCATGGAGCTACAAGGAAATGGACTTTGGCCTGTCTGACAGCCGAATGGATTCTGTGCGCGAAGAGCTGGTCAAGTATCTGTGATGCCGTTAAGCGCCATAATAACGTAAGCTGCTTACGAATGGCATGGTCAAACAGTAACATGTGTTATTAATGAAAAATGGCATAACTGGAAGGTAACATGTGTTACTGCTAACAAATGGCATGACTGAGCGACAACATATGTTACTGCTTACGAATGGTATAGCTGAACAATGACACATGTTACGGTAATGATTGTTGTGAAATGATAAAGATTATGTAGTCTGATATAGCCGAAATGAGTGAAAGGGGATGCTGACATGAGATTATTGATGACAATTCATGTAACAATTACAGGTGATTGTTCTGTAAATAACGGTACCAAAGGAGTTGTAATGCTCCCCTTTACCGGCTCGGCGGAGGGAGATTTCTTCACGGGAGAGATCATAGGAACCGGCGTTGACACCCAGAAGATAGAGAAGGATCAGCTTGTAAGCCTGTCTGCCAGATATATGCTGGAGGGTAAGGACTATACGGGAAAAGAATGCAAGATTTTTATCGAGAACAATGGAAGTAGTCTTGATAACTGTATTCCCACTCTTGTGACGGACAGTGAGGCGCTGGCGGCCTGGCAGCAGGCGGATCTTGTATCCAGGGTGATGCCTGCGGAAAAGGGTGTGACCGTTCAAATTTGGGAGAAGGAAGAGGCAGTCTAACTGATTCTTAAAAACTCGAGAAGAAGCAGCGCGGTTGGAGATTGATTTATCTAACACCTTAGAAATTTATAAGATTTAACTAAAGTGATAAAATTATAAAATCAAATCCTGCCATCCAGCGACCTCCGGATTATGAACTTGACAAAATCAAACGGGATGCATATACTGATATAGTATCATAAAAAAACAACCCCGCAGAGAAAGGAGGACAACTATGAGACGAAACAATGGAACTTACTACAACTTAACAGCAAATTACGGAGATCAGGTTGTCCTTGGCGCTCTGCGGGGATAGTATGTGTATGTGGAGAATGTCCACATATTCTGATAGGTCTTATAGGCATATTTTCATATACTGCCAGACCTTATAGGCTTATTCTTTTATACTGCCGCTAACATCGGATATTCCTGTATCTCCTTCGTGAGGTACTTTTTTGTTGTAAAAAAAGTACCGGAAGAAAGGATTTATATGAGAATAGTAAGCGGAGCATGTACATCTGCAAAGATTTTCACGGACACAATCGAAGATTATGCGCTGGCGCAGATTCAGATGCTGATCGATCATCCTGCATTTCAGGGAAGCAAAGTCCGCATCATGCCGGACGTACATCCGGGCAAGGTGGGGACCATCGGCTTTACGGCCACTTTAACGGACCGGGTGCTGCCAAATGTGGTGGGCGGTGATATCGGCTGCGGCATGACGCTGGCAAAGCTAAAGCAGACAAAGACGGAATTCCAGAAGCTTGACGTGGTGATCAGGGAACTTGTGCCTTCTGGGGCTGTGACCCGGAAGAAGCCCCATCGCTTTGGTGCTGATTTTGACGCTGCCAGGCTGCGCTGTGCGGAGCATGTGAACCTGCAGCGGACGGCTAGGAGTCTTGGCACCCTTGGGGGTGGTAATCATTTTATTGAAATGGACCGGGATGAGGAGGGGAGCCTTTATGTGGTGATCCACTCGGGCAGCCGCCATCTTGGTACGGAGGTCACGGCCTATTATCTGAAGGCAGGGCAGCAGTATCTGAAAAAGCAGGGAATCCAGGTGCCCTATGAGATGGTTTACCTGGAGGGTGATCTCATGGAGGACTATATTCATGATGTGAGCGTGGTACAGGAGTTTGCGGCCCTGAACAGGGAAGCCATCCTGGATGAGCTGACAAGGGGCATGCAGTGGAAGCTGCAGGAAAGCTATTCCTGCGTCCATAACTACATTGACACTTCCGAAGCGAGTCAAGGCGGAGTTCCAGTGATCCGTAAGGGGACAATCTCTGCAAAAGAGGGAGAGAGGGTCATTATCCCGATCAATATGCGCGACGGCGTCATTCTTGGCACCGGCCTGGGCAATGAGGATTGGAACAACTCAGCGCCTCACGGAGCGGGAAGAATCATGAAGCGGCAGGATGTGAAAGCGCATTTTACGGTATCCCAGTACAAAAAGGAAATGCAGGGCATATACAGCTCCTGTATTGGAAAAGGAACGCTGGACGAGGCGCCCATGGCATACCGGAGTCTGGAGCAGATCAGGGAAGCTTTATCGGAAACCGTAAAAGTTGATAGACTCCTGAAGCCCGTCTACAATTTTAAAGCAGGCGGAGAGGAGTAGGAGAGTATGAAAGTGCTGTTAAGACGGCAGAATGAGAGGTAATATGATCATACAGATTAGTTCCGGCCAGGGGCCGGAGGAATGCGAGCTTGCCGTGGGCAAGCTCTATGAGGCGCTGAAGGAAGAGTTTCCGGATATGGAATTGTTGTCAAGTCATGTGTCACGAAATGCGAAATCCGGGCACTCCGGGTGTTACTCTTCCATTTTGTTTTTTACGGAATGTGACTTATCAGGGCTGGAAGGTACAGTGTTATGGACATGTAAAAGTCCATTCAGAACTAACCACAAGCGCAAGAACTGGTATGTAGACGTCAGCGTGATACCTGAAGCAGAAGCGGTGAGCTGTGAAGAAGAGGTTCGGTTTGAGCGGTTTCACTGTGGCGGCAAGGGAGGGCAGAATGTGAACAAGGTGGAGACCGGAGTCAGGCTCATCCACATAGCCACGGGGATCACCGTAACCTCCACCACTGAGCGGAGCCAGTATCTGAATCGGAAGAATGCTCTGGTAAAGCTGAATGCCATTCTGCGGCAGCAGGAGCGGGAGAACCGCCAAAAGCAGGCGGACAGCGCCTGGAGGGAGCATACCAGGATTGTTCGCGGCAACCCGGTGCGGACGTATGAGGGGATAGAGTTTCAGAGGAAGGTCTAAGGAGTACAAATGTTAGACTTATTCTGTTGTTGATATATTTTGCATTGCATTTCATCAACTGTAAAATTACAACAACGGTTAGCTAATCCAGGATGTCCCTTGCCTTGCGTGATGAGTTCATAAAGTTTTGTTGCATGAGTAAGAATAACTTGCCTGTTTGCATTACACCATGAAAGCTGATTAGATAAGAGATTTTTATAATTTATATCATCTTGTGTATCAGTTGGAAGTATTTGCATTTGCACTTTTTGCAAATTGCTACTATGTACCGGGATCATGTTGTTAAAATTTATGACACCCCAATATCCCTTATTTATTTTTAAGAAATCGACCTGATTTTTCATATTAATATGTTTAGGCTTTGGAGAGGACAAAGGAGCATAATAATTTAAGCCATTTATAGTCAGAACAATACCTACAAATGGACGGGTTGCTTTCTGACCAGATGTGTAAGGTATGCAAGGATCACTCTGTCTTAAGAAGTTGCAGTAGGCAGAATCTACCTGATAAAAAGAAAAACTCATTTCAATCTCCTTGTAAAAAAGTGGGTTGAACTTTTACAAGCTCAACCCTGGTTACTTTTTTAGCTCCCACTCATGGTAGGGTACACCGCTTTTTTAGCTCCCACTTACGGTAGGGTACACCGCTTTTTTAGCTCCCACTCATGGTAGGGTACACCGCTTTTAGGTATTTCTACCTTACAATATTATTATATGTAACTTCAAAAAATATGTCAAGGTAATAGACACAATAAAGGCACAATAAAGGGATCAGTCGTGTTATGTGCGGCTGGTTCTTTTATTGTCGTGATTTTTATATTTTTTTCATTTTGTAATCTTTCTATTGACATCAACAAATAAATCACCTATACTGTACTTATCAAACAAGTACAATAAGTACGGAAAGTACAAAAATAGAGAAATGTATCCCAAAACCCAAGATAAGGAGAAGGGAATGGAAATATTAATCAGCAACAGCAGCGATAAGCCAATTTATGAACAGATCTGTATCCAGATCAAGAGCCAGATCATGGACGGAACCCTGGCTGCCGGAGAGGCCCTGCCCTCCATGCGTGCCCTGGCGAAGGACCTGCACCTCAGCGTGATCACAGTACAGAGAGCCTACGAGGATCTGACCCGGGACGGCTTTATTGAGACGGTTTCCGGGAAGGGCAGCTTTGTGGCAGCCCAGAACAAGGAGTTCATCCAGGAAGAACAGCTCCGTATCGCCGAGGAGTTATTACAGAAGGTGGCTGAGATCGGCCGGTCCCATGGGATTGGCTACGAGCAAATGGCAAATATTCTCAAACTTTTTTACGAGGAATGACGGAAGGAGAGAACAGAATGGAGAACAATATTTTTGTAAAGGATCTGTGCAAACGGTTCGACAGCTTTACCCTGGACCATGTTTCTTTTCAGGTCCCCAAGGGCAGGATCGTAGGATTTATTGGGGAAAACGGAGCTGGGAAGAGTACGACCATCAACCTGATCCTGAACGAGCTGAAGGCGGACAGTGGGAGGATAGAGGTCCTGGGAAAGGATCACATAATACCTACTGTGAAGGAAGATGTGGGCGTGGTTTTTGACGAATGCAATTTTCACGACGTACTCACGGCCAGCCAGATTGAAAAGATACTGGCGGGGGTATACAAATCCTGGGATAGCGCTCTTTTTCACCGGTATCTGAAAAAGTTTGATCTTCCGGATAAAAAGCCGGTGGGCAAGTTTTCCAAGGGAATGAAGATGAAACTGTCCATCATCTGCGCCATGGCCCACAGGCCGAAACTCTTGATTCTGGACGAAGCCACCACAGGTCTTGACCCGGTGGTCAGGGACGAGATCCTGGATCTGTTCCTGGACTTTATCCAGAATGAGGAAAACTCCATCTTCTTCTCCTCCCATATCACATCGGATATCCAGAAGATTGCTGATTATGTCATTCTCATTCACGAGGGGAAGATTATTTTCGAGGAACAGAAGGACGATCTGATCTATAATTACGGGATCATAAAATGCGGGAGGGAAAGATTTGCCACTCTTTCATCCGACGATTACCTGATATACCGGGACGCTAAGCTCAGCATGGAGTGTCTGGTCAGAGATAAGGAGATCATCAGAAGGAAATATAAGGATCTTGTGGTGGATAATGCCACGCTGGAGGAAATCATGCTTTTTTATATCAAAGGAGGGATATCATGAGAGGATTGGTTTGGAAGGACGTTTATCTTTTCTTTAGGAGCGCTGATAGGAGAACTCTGCTGGTCATTGCAGTGGCTATCGCAATCGTCCTATATAATGTGGGACCGGAGTCAGGACTGGTGACATCCATGATGATGGGTCTGACAATTGGCATACAGAACATTATGAGCTTTGCCAGTGATGAAAAGGTACGCTGGAATCAGTATCAGATGGCTATGCCCGTGAGCAGTTTCTCAGTTGTGGCAAGCAAGTATATCTCCGTTGCATGTAGTCTTGGCTTTAGCTTTCTTTGCAGTATGGCACTGAATCTGGTGACGAGTATTGTCTATAGAAGCTTTGATGCTTCGATCTGGACAGCATCAGCCATCCTTTCCGTTGCGCTGCCGCTGCTCTGGACGGGGATCAGCCTGCCGCTGGCATATTGGTTCGGTTTTCAGTCCTCCAGGATCATAAGCCTGTTCCTCGTGGTGCCCATGTTTTATCTGATCAAGAATTTTGAGGACGGTCCCGGTTTTTCAGTGATGGCGGATTTTTTTCAATCCTATGTGTTTGTTGCATGTGTGATGACCGCGTTGCTGTTCGGGCTGTCCATGATGGTCAGCGTTGCGGGGTATAGGAGAAGAAAATAGAAAGGTTACAGGAGCGTATCGCAAGCAATAAAAGTCATATCCGGGAAGGATATCGGAAGGTCTGGGTGTCACTTGTAGGCTGGAGTGTGAAAAGTGACGCTGGCGGAGCAAGGGCATAAAGTTAGTTGAGAAAAATTTGAGAATTTCATGGTAAGCTTTGAAACAGAGGTGTTTATCATGGCATATCGTATTTTGATCGTGGATGACGAGATCGAGGTTGTTAAAATGCTCCAGAGCTTTCTGTTGCGGAAGGGCTTCCAGGTGAGCTATGCCCTGGAGGGCGTGGAAGCAATTTCCAGGGCAAAGGAGCAGCCGGATCTGATCCTGCTGGACATCAACATGCCCCAGATGGATGGCATTGAGGTCTGCAGGACGATCCGTGATGTGGTGACCTGTCCGATTCTGTTCCTGACGGCCAGAGATCAGGATATGGACAAGATAGAGGGCTTTGCTGCGGGAGCAGACGACTATATTGTGAAGCCGTTTTCATTGGCGGAGCTGGGTGCCCGTATCGAGGCACATCTGCGAAGAGACCGCCGAAGCAAGGAGATCCAGAGGAAAGTCTTTGGAGATATCACGGTGGACTATTCCGCCAGAGAGGTCACTGTCCGCGGGGAGAGAGTCCACTTTAACCGCAAGGAGTTTGACATTATTCAGCTGCTTTCCCTGAATCGCGGACAGACCTTTGACCGCGGAAAGATTTATGACAGGGTATGGGGACTGGAGGGTGACGGCGACGACGCCGTGATCATGGAGCATATTCGTAAGATACGCCTGAAATTTACAAACGCAGGGTGTGAACCCTGCATCGAAACAGTATGGGGGATTGGATACAAATGGGTCGGTTAAGGAAATGGCTGCGCCGGGTGCCCATACCCGCCGCTTTTATCATCTGCGGTCTGAGCTGTCTTCTGGCAGCCCTCGCGCTCACAAAATTGACGGTATGGTTTGCCCAGAAGAACATGAGTGAGATTGCGGAAGAACATGAAATGCAGTTCATTCCGGTGGGAGCAGCGTACCTGGATATGCAGCTTAATCCCGCGGGAATAGAATATCAGGATATGGACTGGGTTACCCGACTTGAGCAGGATCCGGAGAGGCTTATGGAAGATCCTCTCCAGGAACAGGATTCTTCTCAGATTCAGGATTCTTCCCAGAATCAGGATTCTTCCCAGGCTCAGGATTTTTCTCAGGAACAGGATTCTACTCAAGATCAGAATGCCACTGTAATCCACATAGAACCGGCGCATTTTTACAGAAATCTGCATTCACAGGTTGTTTACTATGAAGGCAGCAGAAATGCCGGAGAGGACAGGAACGATCCGGAGCTGGGCGTGTATGTGATGAATATTGGGACCGTGAAGGAAGAAGACCGGACAAAGTATGATTTCTTTGCAGGGCTGAACGGTATCGCCGCAGTTCTCTGGTATTCAGTCTGTCTGTGTCTTGCGGCACTGGTCTTTTACCAGTGGAAACTGAAAAAGCCTTTTCGGGCATTGAATCAGGCGGTACAGAAAATATCGGAGAACGATCTGAATTATCAGCTGGAGTATGACGGACAGGATGAGTTTGGACGGCTATGCCGCGCCTTTGAGCGCATGCGCCAGGAGCTGGTGTGTAATAACCAAAAGATGTGGGATTCTGTGGAGGAACGGAAGCGGCTAAACGCGGCCTTTGCCCATGACCTGCGCACTCCCATTACGATTCTGCAGGGGCACACGGATATGCTGCTTGATGCCCTGGAAGAGGATGACGTTTCGGGCAGGGAATTTAAAGGCTCTGTCCATGCCATTTCCCAGCAGGTCAGGAGAATGAACGCCTATGTGGATACTATGGGTACGCTGCAGCGCCTGGAGGACTATGAGCCCTGTCCCAGGCCGATACAGTCGTCGGCGCTGAAGGAACTGGTGTCGGAGACAGCAGCGCTGCTGTTTCCCAAGGGCAGGGTGGAAATTCAATCGGACTTAAAGGAAATGGAGCTACTATTGGATAAAGAGGCCTTTGCCCAAATCTGTGAAAATTTAGTTTCCAATGCGGCCCGTTATGCAAGGGAAAAGATTTCTGTTTCCTTGCATCAGGAGCAGGAGACGCTCCTTCTTACCGTGGAGGATGACGGTGTCGGCTTTTCCCGAAAGGACCTGGCGAATGCGACCCTGGCGTACTACAGGGGAGATAAAACAGAAGCGGGCGCAATGACTCATTTCGGACTGGGGTTGTATATCTGCGGCCTGCTTGCCGGGAAGATGGGCGGGGATTTAAGCCTGGAAAATGCGCCGGGAGGCGGAGCAAGGGTGAAGGTAAAACTACGTTATTATTCCCGCAAGCAATGAGCAGGAACGACGTTCTCTGGTATGGGCACTTGCGCGCAAATTTATGACAATAGAATTATTCTGCTTTATAAGATTTTATTTGATTTGAGATTTTTTTGAGATGTCTGTTGTAGGATTCAGTTATGAGGTCTGTGGCCTTATAGCTGAATCTTATTTTATGGAGGTTACTCATGAAAAATTGGAGCTTGAAACGAACTGTTTATGTGTGGCTGCGGCGGCTTAGCGCACTTGGGCTTGCCATCGTCCTTACTGTGCAGCTTGCGGCCTGCGGGCCGGCAAAGCAGCCTTCGGACTCTTCTGAGGGGAAATGGGGATATGTGCCCGAGTTTCTTGACTTTGATGAGGAAGATGTGGCTTATAATGACATGGTGTTTTCCGGGGACAGTCTTTATTACCTGCCTCGGAACATGGATGAGGAAACGGGGATGTCCGGCTTGACCCTCTGTAAATATTCCCTGACGGACAGACAGCTGACCAGACTGTTCCTCTCCTTCGAAACGGAGGAAGCCAGCGTGAAGACACGCAAATTCTTTACGGTGGCGGAGGATGGCAGCATCTACCTTTTGACATGCACACAGTCGGCTTCGGTAGACCGGGACGGAGTTTGGCAGGCTGAATCCAATCTGGATGGGCTTTCCGATGGTGGAGATGAGGAGGCCAAGTGGCAGCTTTCCAAATTCAACCAAAATGGAAATAAATTATTTTCCAAAGATGTTACATCCCAGATGGACACATGGTCTGCCTGCTACATGACCGCAGATGCCGGGGGATATCTATATATTGGCAGCGGAAGCTCTGTGTGGCGCTATGATGCCGACGGAAATGAACGGGGAGGTATATCACCGGAGCAGATACCGGAAGAATTGTCAGCCGGAGGAGGATTAGCCGGCCTGGTCTGCAGCAGGGGAGGAAAGGTGTATGCGGCCTTTCATGACTACCAATCCGCAGGGGGATATATGGTTATCGATGCTATGAACAACAAGCTGGCGGAGATTGACTTTGACGGACAGAAGGCGGACACAGTCTCTGAGGATTTTCCCTATCAGGCGAGCGGCATGCTCCCCGGTATAGAGGGGGATTTTCTGGTATATGACCGTACAGCAGTCTATGATTACAATCTGGAAATCCAGACAGACCAGCCGCTGTTTGACTGGCTTGACTGTGATATCAATGGCGACCGTGCAAAGCTGATGGGAGTGCTTCAGGATGGCAGGATGGTTGTAGTCTACGGTGAAGGTGTGTGGGGGGATGATGTTGGAATCGCGCTGCTCACAAAGACTTGGCTGGACCCTGGGGCGGCAAAGAAAACCCTTGTTCTTGCCACCATGTCCTGTAATAACAGCCTGCAGGCTGCGGTGGTGGATTTTAATAAACACAGCGAAAAATATCGGATCGAAATCAGGGAGTATTATGACTATGCCAGTGGACAAGATTATTCGGACGGCCTTGTGAACCTGAACAATGCCATTGTATCGAGCAATTGCCCGGATATCATCAATCTGACGGGGCTGGAGGTAGAGAAGCTGGCGGAAAAGGGCGTGTTCGAGGACCTTAGTCCTTATCTGGAGGGAAGCAGCCGGCTTGACAGGGAGGATGTGCTGGAAAGTATTTTGAGGGCCTATACTCTTGATGGCATCCTGACAGCAATCCCACGCCGGTTCACAGTTCTGACGGCGGTGGGCAGCGCGGCAGAGCTGGCCGGGGTAGAAAAGTGGACGATAGAGGATGTGATCGCTTTTTGCGAATCGCATCCCGGGGCGGAACTGTTTGATAACGCCACCAAAAACTCTGTTATGACCTACCTTATGAATTGCAGCCAGGATGCCTTTATTGACTGGACGACTGGAGAATGTGGCTTTGATACCGATCTGTTCAAGCATTTGCTGGAGTTTGTAAACAGCTTTCCTGATGAGGTGCAGCAAAACAGCGGAATGCTGTCGGGGATGATTATCGTGGAGGGCGGAGGTGTTATCATGGACGGTGGAGGCGGTCAGTCGATACAGGAACGGGTTCAGAAGGGCGAGGTGCTTCTGGAAATGGGATATCTGTCAGATATCAATTACGGTCAGTTATACCGTGAGATGTTTGGCTCAGATGTTGTATTCATCGGTTATCCAACCGCGGACGGCGAAAACGGTCATTATGTTCCGGTGTCATCCGATGCGTATGCTATCTCTTCCAAGTCGGAAAATAAGGAGGGGGCATGGGAATTTATCGAGAAATTTCTGACGGAGGATGAGGGAAGGTTTACAACGAAATTTCCCACTCTGAAGAGCAAGCTGGAAATAGAGATCAAAAAGGCGCTGAATTCAGGGTATGTTCTGGACGATAACGGAGATCCCGTTTTGGATGAAGACGGCGAACCGATCGTCAACACAGACTTCAACACCCATTACTATAACGACTGGTCATACACATACCGTCCCTCCACGCAGGAGGAGATCGATCTTGTGTTAAAGGTGCTGAACGAAGTGCGGCTGGAACCGGAGAGTGGCATAGAAGTCATGAATATCATAAACGAGGAAGCAGAGGCCTTTTATCAGGGACAGAAGACTGTGGACCAGGTTGCGGATGTGATTCAGCGCAGGGTCAGCCTCTATGTAAATGAGAATAGATGACTATCAGGATGACAGGCAGTATCAACTGGGTACTGCCTGTTATTTTTATGCCTGTCATAATGTAAAAGAATGCTCTTGACATAGTTGTCTAACAATGTTAGACTAAGGATGTCTAAAGATGTTAGACAGAATGCTTGACAATATATTAGAGCAACGGGAAATATCCGCGGGATTTTCTGTGATGTTTCTGCGGTATTGGAAAGGAGCATATTATGGAGAAATATAAGCTGGGTGAGATGGAGGAGAAATTTGCAGAGTTACTCTGGGAAAAGGCACCCATCCGAACGGGAGAATTGACGAAGCTGTGCCAGCAGGCTTTTGGCTGGAAGCGGACCACTACATATACCATGTTAAAGCGGCTCTGTGAGAGAGGGCTTTTTGCCAATGAGGATGGATTGGTGGTTGTATGCATGAAGAGGGAGGACTTCCAGGCTGCCAGGGGAGAGCAGTTTATTGAGGAAAACTTTGAAGGATCCCTTCCCATGTTTCTGGCAGCATTCACCAAACGTAAAAAGCTTGGGGAAAAAGAAGTCCGGATGCTGAAGGAGATGATCGACAACTATGAGGAGGATTGATCGATCAGGTTTCAGGTTGTTTAGAAATGGAGGATAAACTATGTTAGGTAAAATCTTTCTGCAGATTTTAAATATGAGCCTTACCGCAGGGGTGATGATTCTGGCAGTGGTGTTGA
>JAFLRN010000036.1 GCA_022511385.1 Acetatifactor sp. | reverse complement strand
CACCTTCATTTGCTCGTAACGGGAGCTGCCGGACTTGATTGGAGTCGCTCCGAGACGGTCTTCAGATACCTGCTCGCCGAACCGCTCTCAGCTCCGGCCCTTCTTAGGGCGGGCAGTTCTCTCTGGGGTTTGCCGGCATCCTACTGTTCTCTTCGACGCTTTGGACTTATTTCATTATATTGCTCAGGACTTATGATACCTTATCTTAATACTTTTCCTTCGGAATGTAAAGTACTTTTTTCTTCCATCCCACCAGCTTGTTTCCCATCAATCTCTCCGGTAATATATGCCGCCACATCCTCCTTGTTCCATCCCAGTGCTACTGCCAATTCTCCATACAAGCTCTCCTCCGCCATATGGAAATACCTGGCGTCCACCGCAGTCACTTTCCTGCCGGCCTGGATACGTTTTTGCTTCCTTAAGTAGATGGTCTTGATAACACGCACCCATTCCTCGCAGCTGTTGGTCTTCATGCACGCCTTGTAGGTCTGCTCCGACAACTTATCGTTGGCGATCTCGATCAGAGGCAGCCTGGGAATTGCTTCGATCAGTTTCCTGGCCTCCTCGGAACTCAGCACTTTCCGCATGGACTCCTTTGAGGAATCCACCGGCACATACACTGTGCTGCCAGACTGATATTTGGGCTTCAAAATATAATATTTTCTCTTTTTATCCACGCCTGAGATATCCAGGGCGGCAATGTTTTCCACTACACAGACTCCTTTGTTGCCACACACTACATACTCGCCAATCTCAAACACTCGCAGCCTTCCTTTCCGGATCTTTTTACGGGTTTCCCAAAGTATTGACACCTTATACTATACCCTTATTTTAACAGAATAAACCGGGAAATGTCAGTAAATTATTGAGATTTGACTCATTTTTGTGAAAATTGCCCATGGATAGTACTGAAAGTTTTGTGCAATATGACGGATTGTCCATTGCCTGCCAAAACTTCATTCACTCCAAACAAAGCTATCCGCCATCGCCCGCGCCGCATCATCCGCACGTTTGGAGCCGGTAACATTGGTCAGGTGAATCAGGCAGTATCGCTGGTCACCCACAATATAGTACTGTTTCGTAACCACATTCTCCTCACTGATGGTAAAAATATATAGAATATCCTCCTGTGCTGTAAAGGTCCCCTCTCCAGTCAACTCAGCATCGATACCATTCAGCTGCATGGCTAACTGCCGGACAATGGCATCTCGGAATTTTTCATGCTCGTCTGCACCATACCGATTTTTTCCCACTTCGATGGAGATGTTGTCAGGCGTTACGTCTTCCCCATGGCCTTCCTCCACATAGAAAATTTTGTCAGCTGTGGAGTATTGCTCCGCTTTTACCCAACCTTCGGGCACAGACCAACTTCCAGGGAGGGTGTTTTCCTCAATCGGCGGCATGTCCTCCACAAATTCCGTTTTCCCTCCACATCCAGACAAGAGAAACAGCCCCATCCACAAAACCGCAATTAATTTTTTCATTTCACTCTCTCCTTTTATCCGACTTCCGTCTGAAAGTTTTCCTTGAATTTAGATAATTACGTCATGAAGTTTGGTGCCCGGCATTTTTTGATCTGTTTCCCCATACTTGTAAATTTTCCTCCGATACTTGCACTTGGGAACTCTTATCCTCAGATAGTATTGCTAAAGGCAAAGAATCGGAGATTCCTCTGCAATCCCTTGGACAATAACCGGCTCATCCGGCTGACAACTGCTAGTAATAATCACTCCGAAGCTCCCTTATTGCATTCTCGCAATCTTCAATTTCCATGGATTGAATCGCATCATACTGTGAATTTTTTTCCGCCATGTTGTCATCAATCGTCTGACGGTAAATCTCAACCGCACGATCAAACTCCCTTTGCGCGGAGCTTCTGTCACAAAGTTCTTTATAAACCCTTCCCAGACGCTGATAAATTCGTCCCAACCGATAGGTCGGTTTCGGCAGAACATATTCACGCAGCGTGATTGCTTTCCCATAGGATTTGATCGCTTTCTTCAGATTTCTGCTCTTCACCTGGAGATCTCCCATATGAACATAGTTTTCCGACACGGATATACAACGGTCAAACTTGTCGTCCTCATCAATCTTTCCCACTTTTTTAAGAATGCCTATGATAGATTTCTTAAGAAGAGGTGGAAGCATGTAGATTCTCCCCATCTCCCGTATATTAATTTTCAATGCCATCTCACAGTACTTTCCGGCGCTCTTAAAGTCGCCGCCGGTTTCATAAATTTCCGCCAGTTCATCATAACAGTCTGCCACAAAATCACTCTCGTCGCCGTACTCTTTCTTTGCCCATTGCAGGTAAAAGTCATAGTAATATGCAGCCTGCTTATGGTCGCTCATGCAGTCCGCATATGCCTCTGCAATCCGTTTGTAGGAGGTTGCGATCTCATCTTCATCAGGATTCTCCCGCTTCTTATCGATTTCAATCTGCTCCTTCACCATTTCAATCTCTTTGCTGGCATCCTGCTTTAAACTGAGCTTGAGATTGATCATATTTATCTTTACATTAGCAGATTTTTCATTTCCTGCTCCCAGCAGCTCATCAAACATTTTAAGCGCCTTTTCATAACACTCAGCAGACCGCTCCGGGAAGTTGTTTTTCGGGTGTTGGTAGTCCGCGCTGCAGGCAACCCCAAGCCTGCGATAAGCCTCTGCCAGCTGTAATGCTTTATCATTTCCATATATTTCATCAGGAAGGGATTCCAGCAGGCTTACAGCCCACTCAGCATACTTTAATTCCAGACGAAATTCGTCGACGAATGAGTAGTCTGTAGCAACCCGTGAAATACATCTTGCAAGAAGCAGCGGTTCCGGTTGCTTTTTACAAAACATATATGCCAGTGCCTGCTTATGCAAAAACAGCTCCTTATACCAGTTTTCATGTAATTTAGATTCCCCGAACTGAATCAGCCATTCCACCAGCTCTGTCTCAGGTTCAGGCCTTAAGTCCATTGGCTGATACCGCAGATTCTTGTAGGCCTCAAGAACAATATTCTCCTCACCGCAGACCGGACAATGATAAGTACCGTAAACCAAGCGCAAGAAAGGATTAAGCTGCTTCTCACCACACTTATTCAACCATGGCATCATGGTATGGAATACATCCCATTCTTCCTTCATATCCTCTTTCTCAGACTTTTCTTCATATTCCTGCCTGAAAAATCTCAATGGTTCCCCTGTCTCTGTTATAACCGAACCACACTGGCTGCATTGTACCTCCAGCGGATTTCCCGACCAAATCTCCTCAAGCATGGGGAGATCACAGGAATATGTGTTGAGCATCATCTGGTGATATCCAAGGTAAGTTTTGATATGGTCTTCCCTCTCCACCGATGCGGGATCACTGAAATAACCCGGCTCCTCAAAATCGGGGACTTCGAAATAGCTCTTTGTAAATGGACTCAGATAATAGAGATATTCAAAAAATCTCTCCCTGATGATATCCGAAACCTGCATCAACGGGGATGCCCAGAGCCTTGTCTTAAGTGCACTTAAAAGCTGAAACACACTTGGATAGGCTGCCGGCGCACAAAGATGATTCAGTAAAGCCTGCACCAGCTCTTCATAAACATAAAAAGCGGCAGGGTGAATCCCATCTTTCAATGTGCAATCTAAAATCCCGGCAATTGCCTCCTGGTCTACCGTGTATTCCCGGTCGGATTTTTCCTCGCTTATACAATAGGACCCTGTTACCCGTTCCAGGTATTCATCTAACTGTGTTTTTAGCTCCTCTGAGATGTCATGAAGGTTGGTGTCCGGCATTTCTTTGTCCTGTTTTTTCATACTTTCATATTTCCCTCCGATACTTGCACTTGGGAACCCCGATTCCCAAATTGCATATTCTAAAAACATTCAACATAATTAGTGACATCGGTTATTCGTACACTTTCTTCAAAAAATCCCTATCCGCCTCATAATCGTATATGAATTGATAATCCAGTCCACTTTGTTCCATTTGATAAACCAGTAAAAGAGTGGCAGTACGGAAACATTCCCTTCTGCGGTGTGCCATCCAAATTCTCAGACCGCTCCCTGACTCAATACGTTCAAAATCTTCACTGTTTTCTGCCCATAGCTTAACAAATTCCCCCCATAACCTAAGTACCTGTACATCTGTTGGCCAGAGAGTTTCGGCATATCTTTCCATACAGTTATAAAATTCGGCTTCCCACGCTGCGGCCTCCAGTAAATCTCTCTCATTCCAAAAATCTATGTCCCCAAATTCCTCCTCAATGATCTGTGCACCTTCATCAATCACATTTTCCATATACAGAGCTTGATTCCCGGTAGAAAGCAGCTCCTCCCTGGTCCCCCCATGATCATAAATAAACTCATAATATTCTCTGTCTACGCTGCCATATCCTAAACTTGCATCATGGTTGTCATCAATCAATACCATCAATACTGTTGCCTGCCGGTAAATCTCCTCCCTTGCAATTTCTGAGGTCCCTCTACGCTGCATCCAGTTTGCCACAAAGGACATATATGCCAGCCAGGAGGCCGAGTACACCTCAATCCTTTGCAGCCTGTCCCATTCATCAGCCTCAGGAAGAATATACTCACTGGCATCCACCTGTTGTATTTTGCTCATCAGATATTCGGCACAGTTATAAAACTCCTTCTCCCATAGGCTGCTTTCATATAAGCTGCTTTCATATAGGCTTCTGTTATATAGGCTGCTGTCATCATTATCCCTACTGTCTGTTTCAGTACTTTCATCGTCATTTGCGGTAATAGCATTACTGTCAGAACTAATATCACTGCCATTAAGATTCTCTTTACTTTTTACATCATTCACCAGATAAATCCCTGCCAGGAAAGCTACAACTACAAAAACAGAGCTGATTCGTATAAATTTTTTTCTTGAATTCTTCATACTGTTTCATTCTATCCTCTCATAGGGCATCACGAACACTGATATAAAAAGAAATGACAAACTGATTGAAATGCTTTAAATTTTCTTACGAAAAATCATTTCAATAAGTTCTCGTCTCCCGTTTCTTTATAAAATTACTTATTTTTGTTTTCCGCCACTTTCACCTTCAAAGTATCTCATAAAAAACTTACATTACATGAGATTTCTCCTGTAGAAATGCAATCCATTTATTTCTTTTCGTCAATGAAATCTTAGTGGCCGCCAATTAAGGCATCACCTGCTGTCCCAGCGCCACCTGCTTGGCCTGGTTGAGGTATTCACAGTAAAGGTCTGCTTTGGCTATGCCATCCTGTACTTCCGGCGAATTTATTGGCATACCTACTCCACGATTACTGCGATATATGTAGGTATTGATTCTCTGACGCTTCCCTTGATACTGAAACTGAAAAGCTACCTGCGCCGTACAATTCATGGGTGCCTTGCTCCACCATGTCTCTATATCGGTAATTTCAGCTGCGGACAAAATCTGCAGCTGATAAGGATTATGATTTGACACATACAACAGTCTTCCATTTTCCATGTCAATGGCAAAAATACTGCTCTCTGCATTAAAAAACTTAACGTCCCTGCCCATATCTGCCCCATTCATGGTCTTGTCTACAATTTTTTGGGTAAGCTTAAGATGGCCGCCCAAAAACCACCATACCGAAGCGAATAGAGAAAACACGATACCTAAAACAGGGAAAAGAATCAGGGCACCATCGGATCCATCTCTCAAAATAAAGTAAGCATTGATTGCCAGGCTAATGGCAAAACCAATTCCCAAAACAATGACCAATTCCAGCATTAAGAATTTAATATCTACCTTTTTCATGAATGCACCTCCCATCCACATCATAATAAAAAAGCTGCGGATGACATTCAATTGTTTATACATTATCCGTCACTTTTCATCACGAACCGATCATTGGTCATGTAATAGAGGTCCATGCATTAAACAAATCTCTTGAATAAAATGTCCATCCTCTTCCCAGTAGATGTATTCTCCGTGATACCTTTGAACGATCATATCAATCGTTTCCATCCCGAAACCATGCAGCTCTGCGTTGGCCTTTGAACTCATTAATTCTGAATTATGCTGAAGAATACTTTCTGCCACACTGTTTTCAATCCTGATTTCAGTTTTTTCTTTTTCCTCTCGTATGACTACATCTAAAATTCTTCCGTCCTTTAATCGCAAACAGGCCTCTATTGCATTATCAAACAAATTGCCCATTAAACTGCCCATATCCATAATATCAATCCGTTCCGGCTTTCCTATCACCACATAGCTGAATTTAATCCCCTCATCCAGGCATCTCGGTATTGCTTTCATTAATGCGGCATTCAAACCTTCGTTGCCAGTCTCCTGCGGCAGATCAGGATACTGCTTCAGTCCCTGGCAGAGCTTTTCTATGTTATTTTCGGCTTCCTCATAATGCCCCTTCTTTTGAAGCCGTAATATAACATCCAGTTTTCCGTTCATGTCATGACGCCAATGATTCACTTCCCTGCCAATGCGGTACAGATCAATGATGTTCTCTCTCTTAGCTTTTTCCTGTTGCTCCCGAAACTCTGATTCCAGCTTTTCTTTTTGATATTCTCCCATTCGATGATAAATTTTTTCAAGAATCAATACTCCTAAAAATTCGCCCACTAAAAGAAGGGTCAAAAGTCCGTATTTTGCTTTCCCCGCCAAAGTTCCCAGTTCCAATTCGAACATTCCTAAACCTGTGAGCAACAAAATAAGGAGCGCCCCTGCTATCATCCAATGCTCCTTCCTGTGAGGTTCAGGCATTCTTCTGTAAAATCCCAATACGATCCTTCCCATTATAAATTTGGCGATACTGGCTGCTGCGGCGGCCAAAAGATATACAGCCCCCTTGACATTCAGCAACTCCTGCAGACTCTCTTCCGTAATAAATCCCATTACGCCATACACAAAAAAAGTTCCCAGCAAAGCAATCAAATTCCACAAAAATCCCAAAAATACTTTGTCATAGAAACTTCCTTGCAGTGCAAAAACCCCGTAGATAATCAGAACTCCGCTATAGAAAACACTCAGCAAACCTTCGAAGCTAATAAGAGAATTCAACCCTGTTAAAACACAAAAATAAACAATGTATCCCCCACAAAAAAGCAGCCATCGTTTCCATCCATGATATTTTTTATCAAATCCGTGGTCTATGTATTCAACTGCAATGAACGCTGCAACCACATTAATGATATGATCATTGATATCCATGATATTTCCTTTCGTACTCAAGCCTTGCTTCACGCAACGCCTTTCTCCTGTCCCTCCCCATCTCCAGCACAGTTCCGTCCAACAAACGAACCTCTCGTATTCCAATCTCTTCGATATATTTCTGATTCACCAGAAAGCTCTTATGTATTCGTAGAAAATGATGACCGGACAATTCCTCTTCCAATGCTTTCAGGCTTCCATATTGCTTATACACCTTTCCGCCAGCCTCTTGAATCATCAGCATATGCCCTTGACATTCAACATAAATAATATCCTGAAGAAACAGATCACGGTATCCTATTCCATCTTTTATTCGATAATGAACTCTTTTAAATGATGTCACTTCAAAATATTTTTTTAGTGCCAGGAGCATATCCTTTTCCAGCATTCCCTTTCGCACAAACCAAAAGGGCATGTATTCCTGGGAATCAAAGACAAAACTGTCATGTGCAGAAACAAAGATAAGACAGACCTGCGGATTCCCCGAGCAGATTTTTTTTGCCAGGCTGAAACCGTCCAATTCCGGCATTTCTATGTCAAGAAAGAACAGGTCAAAGCTTTCCTGCCGACTGGCTTCATACATGTCTTCTCCTGCCACAAACAAATGGCTTTTGACCGTTACAGGTACATTTATTTTACTTACACCTGCATTGACTGCTTCCTCAATCCGGCAAAGATCCTCCCTGCTGTCGTCGCAAATTCCAATATGAAGCGTATCCCCAGCCATTTGTTCCCACCCCCTTTTCATCACAGCCCGTATAAAGCCTGTTTGATTGATTAAATCATAAATGGCATTTGCTGTGGTTGTCAATAAAAATAACACCCGTGTCGTATTTCTCCTGCTGTGGGAAGTCCTCTCACCAGCTGCGGATTCTGCTGCTTTTCAAGCTCTGTCCAATTCAGGCCGGGCTGGCGTCACTAGTTTTGCAGATGTGTGAAAAGCAACTGAATTTTCGCTGATTTTTCAATAAAGTGTAAAATATATAATGCATTTTTATCCATAATCCGCTATAATGGTGGTAGAAGAAGAAATCAAAACATCTGGGAGGAAAAGAAAAATATGAAATACAAAATATTGCTCGCAGGAAAGGCCAGTTCCATTATCGATGACTTTTTTCAGAGGCTCACCGACAGCTTTGAGATCATGACCACTTCTCTGTGGCATGACGACATACTTAGGCATGTAAAATATTTTCAGCCGCATATGTTCCTGTTTTGTATGTATAATGAATCCCGGGAAGATTTTAACAGGATGCTCTCCTTAAAGTACCAGCTGGTCAAATCCCGGGTGTATTTTGGATTGATCGGATCCCAAACTGACGTAACGGATTTTGAGCGCGCTGCTGTCAACGTGGCGGACCTCACTATGGTGAAACCTCTGACCATTGATGTCATCCAGAAGAGAATTCAGAAATTTCTGGAGGCGCACAGACCTATGGACACGCAGGATACGAACACGGATTCCGCTGCCGCTGCCCAGCCGGACAGCTTTACCGTATCGTCCAACGCCGTTGCCGCTGCCGCTGCGAAAACAGCATCCAATATTACAGCAGAGATCGCTGCGCTGACATCTCCACAGCGCAAGCACATCCTGGTGGTTGACGACGATCCCAGAATGCTGAAGATGCTGAAGGAACAGCTGCACCACGACTACGATGTCGGTACCGCCGTAAACGGCAAGATAGCCATGAAGTTCCTGGAGAGCAAGCATACGGACCTGATTCTGTTGGATTACGAGATGCCGGACGAAAAGGGTCCGGATGTTCTGGAAAAGATCCGCGCGAACCGGAGCACAAAGGACGTTCCTGTCATCTTCCTTACAGGTGTCACAGAAAGGGAAAAGATACAAAAGGCTCTGGTCCTGCAGCCCCAGGGTTATCTGCTAAAGCCCATCAACCACGACAGGCTGATAGAAACCATCACCAAAGTATTGGAGGGCTGATTCCATGGATCAACAGACTAGCTTTACGGAATACGACTTAAGTCTCACCGACCTGATAGATGTGGATACTCTGCAAAAAATCCAGGATGCCTTCTCCGCTATGACAGGGGCTGCTGCCCTGACCACAGATGTAAACGGCGTGGCCATTACGGAGGGATCTAATTTTACCGATTTCTGCATGCGATATACAAGAACTTCCGAGGTCGGCTGCGCACGCTGCGAGTTATACGACCGTATGGGCGCCAAGCAGGCGCTGAAGGAAGGACGTTCCGTGGTCTATCCCTGCCACGCAGGGCTGTTGGACTTTGCAGCGCCCATCATGGCGGACAACAAGATGGTGGGCTGCTTCATCGGCGGCCAGGTGCTGACCAAACAAGTTGATCCAGAAAGCATTCGCAAGGTAGCTGAGGAAATCGGCGTGGATCCCGACGAGTATCTGGCAGCGGCAGAAAAGGTAAATATCATTGACCAGAACCGTCTGAACCATGCGTCCGAATCCCTGTTCACCCTGGCAAATGTACTGTCCGATCTTGCATACAGCAGCTATTTGATGCACCATGCCAATGCGGAGCTGAAGCGCGCGGCCAGCATGAAATCAGATTTCCTGGCAAATATGAGCCATGAGATCCGGACTCCCATGAACGCCGTGATCGGCATGGCGGAGATGGCCCTGCGGGAGGATCTCCCTCCTGCCGCAAGAAGCTACATCAATCAGATTAAGTCAGCCGGCAAGTCGCTGTTGACCATTATCAACGATATTCTGGACTTCTCCAAGATCGAGTCCGGAAAAATGGATATCACTACCGTTGATTACGAGCCCATGTCCGTCATCAATGACGTGGCGAGCATTGTCGTTACCCGGCTGGAGGACAAGGATGTGGAGCTGATCCTGGATGTGTCTCCCACCCTGCCTCATATGCTTCAGGGCGATAACATCCGGATTAAGCAGGTGATTTTAAATCTGGCAAACAATGCCGCCAAGTTCACAAACTACGGCCGTATCACCCTGACTGTGGACTATGTGCCCATTGACGATGAAAACATCGAGCTCCAGGTTTCCATTCAGGATACCGGCATCGGCATCAAGGAAGAGGATCTGGGCAAGCTGTTCCAGTCCTTCCAGCAGGTGGACAGCAAACGGAACCGGAACGTTGAGGGTACGGGACTGGGGCTCGCCATATCCAAACAGCTGCTGACCCTGATGAACGGAGACATCAAGGTGGAAAGCGAATACAACAAGGGAAGCATCTTCTCCTTTACCGTCCCTCAGCAGATCATGGACGAAACCCCCAGTGTGAACGTTGAAGATCCCGAGGACATTCTGGTTGCCATATTGGTTTCCAATGAGTATGTGCGGGAACACCTGAAGGTGGATGTGGAAAAGCTGGGTGTGGCATATACCGAAATCCACACTGTCAGCGATGCAAAGGATCTGCCCGTAGATAAAAAAGCTGTATTTCTCTTTGTGGAAAATACCATGTTCAGCGATCCTATCGAGGAGTTTGTGCGTGCCAATCCTCGGATGACTGCTGTACTGCTGATCAAATTTAATGATGCTGTATCCCATGACCTACCCAATCTGCTGGTAATGAAAAAACCGATATTTATTCTGAACATTGCCAGCATCCTGAACGGACAGGAGCTGCACTATGAGACCAGTGAGCTTGATCGGATGGATGGTGATTTTATTGCTCCTGAGGCAGATATCCTGATCGTGGACGACAGCGCTATTAACCTGACCGTTGCAGTGGGCCTGCTGGATCCTCTGAAAATGCAGATTGATACTGCCTTAAGCGGAAAGATTGCTCTGGAGAAGATTGAGGAAAAGCACTATGACATCATCTTTATGGACCATATGATGCCGGAGCTGGACGGAGTGGAAACCACTCACATAATTCGGCGGTTCCACCCGGAGTACAACGATGTTCCCATTATCGCCCTGACGGCAAATGCCGTGGACGGCACCAAGGAAATGTTCTGTCAGGAAGGAATGAACGATTTTGTTGCAAAGCCCGTTGAGCTGCGCAGACTGATTTCCAAGGTAAAGCAGTGGCTGCCCATCGAGAAGATACAAAAAGTATCAACCGCTACTGTTGTGATCCGAAACGAAGAGCCCCTACAGCTGGAGATCGGCGACCTGGATGTGAACGCTGCCGTAAAGCTGTTGGGCAGTGAGCAGCTGTTCTTTACCATCTTGAAAGATTACTATAATCTGATCGAGAAGAAGGCCTCTCAGATCAAAGTTTTGGAAGAGACTGGCAACTGGCCTGCCTATACCATAGAGGTCCATGCCCTGAAGAGCGCCTCCCGGCAGATTGGTGCAAACTCCCTGGCTGACAAGGCTGCTGAACTGGAAAAGGCAGGAAATGCCAGAGATAGCTTCTTCATCCGAAGCCACACTGACGAGATGCTGGAAGAATATCTGGGCTACATTCCCATTCTGAAGCCCTTCTGTGCTGAAGAGGAAGATGATACTCCAAAGGAATCCGCGACTATCGAAGAACTCCGCGATTGTTTTGCAGAAATGCGTGCCGCAATAGAAGACTTGGACATGGATCGAATGGAGGAGGTGTCCGCAAAACTGCATGGCTACTCCTACGACGAGACACAGGCAGAACTGTACGCCCGTCTCAAGGAAGCATCGGACGCAATGGACGTGGATACCTGCGAGGACATTCTGAAAGAATGGGAAGCTTTACTGGGATGAATACATAGACAAGAGAAAGTACGCTTTGAAAACATACTACTGGCATGAATAAGCTTACGCCAGCAGGAATATGTCAGAAATAACACAAAAGGCAAAGGCGTTCTGCACAAAGCAGAGCGCCTTATTGTATGTTTGAATGGTATGATCAACTAAATGGTATAATCAAATCTGTGCCCGCTGGGGATGATCTCGTCAGGCACTTCATTCCAGTCCACCTGACCGATTTTTTCCAGCAATTCCTCCACAGAAGAAGCTTGAACAGTGGTGCGTTTTAAAGGCTCTCTTCCAGGCATGGATGCCGGGCCTTTCCCCCTCAGCTCATCCATCTTTTTCCTGGCCATTTCTTTCATCTCTTCGCGGCTTTCCTCACGGCTGCTCTCGCGTTTCTCTTCGATGCGCTCGCGCTGCTTCTCGCTGACCTTCTCCAGCTCTGCAAAATAGGAAATCTCGCCGTTACTTCCAATGGAGATACCCACTCTGGAAACCTCCTGGCCCTTCTCCCCAAGCTGCTTCTTCATCTGATCCAGCTTTGAGAAAGCGTCGTCCAGCACCTTCAGGTTCTCATTCTTTACATTCTCGTCAGCCGCCATCTTCTCCAGCTCTTCCGGAGTGATCAGCACGCTGTACTGGGATCTGCCTCTGGACAGGTAAGCTGCCGCCTCCTCGTCCGTCTCGTAGTCTGCCACGATAAAATCCGTATTGCCGTAGGTCTTCTTCAGTTCCTTCAGCAGCTTGACTGCAGCGTCACTGAGTTCTGTCTTCGTCTGCTCAGAGGCTTTTGTTCCCTTGGCTTCTGAAGCTGCAGAATTTCCAGTTTTCCCTGTCTTCGGCCTGTTGTAGTAATTACTCTGGTGGACGCCATAGCTTCCAATCTTGTCCATACTCTTGCCCTCCATTGCATTTTTTTAATAAATGTGTAAATCCATTTACAGCTTTCTCTTTCCTATTTCGGTAAAAATACTTGGGAAATTAACACTTGCTTCCAAATTATCTTTTCACCAAGCTTTAGCCTGCAGAACAATACAAAATTTCCAGCCTGCCGCAATCCGTTTCAAACTCAAGCAATACGCTGTTGTTGATATCAATAAGGGAATCAGAATACTCATCCAGGTAAATATCGCCCCGGGACTCAATGCTCGAGGACTTAGCCTCATCGAGATAGGCCATTGCCTGGGTCGACATAATATCACCCAACTCTATCAGCGCCGATTGTTCAATGTCGTTCAGCTCATTTATGTTCTGAATCTCCATGCCGCTGATCTTTCTGTACAGTGCCCGGGCCATATCCCCTGAAAAGCCGAAGAGGAATATATGGTCTTTTTCCATGCTGATAATGTTTCTGACAATGATCTTACCTTCTATGTTGCCCTTGTAAACACTTGTTCTTGTCCTCTGGATGTGCAAATCGTAGGTGCAGGCCAAAAGCTGCACTGTCACCTTACGAATCAGATCCTCCGCTCCGTCGAAGTTCATTTCCGGGCTTATGGGCTGGTTATTCATAATCTTTTTATCACAGTCGCAGACATGCATAACAAGCCAGGTCATCAGTGTGCCTGTCAGCTTCTTCAATATCTCCTTGGAGAAGTCCTTCTCCACCTCTGCCTGGTAGGCGCGCACGGTGTTCTTGAACTCACTGTGCATTCGGGCATGCTGGGAATAGCTCACGTAGTTCAGCTCCTTCTGCAGTTCCTCTTCCGTATCAA
Organism: Acetatifactor sp.; assembly: GCA_022511385.1. GTDB lineage: Bacteria > Bacillota > Clostridia > Lachnospirales > Lachnospiraceae > Acetatifactor. The sequence continues at coordinate 12,219 of JAFLRN010000036.1, read as the reverse complement.
AGTGGAAAATCGTGTAAGAAATCAGGAAATCCAGCAGCTCCAGGCATTCCTGCCGGTTTGTCTCCTCGTCACCAGTCATGGCCATGTCCAGCAGATCCTCCACCTTAAAGAAGAGCTCCTTATGCTGCGCGTCTATCTTTTCATTGCCAATCTTATATTCCTCTTTCCAAAGCTTTATTTCTCCCATAAACAACCTCCCCTTTCTATGATGCTTCAACAAAACCCTACCATTGTCTCATAAACAGCACGCCAAAGGTACCCAAGCCACAGTTGCTGATGATGGTAGCTGAGGCCTTCTGCAGGAAAACACGCTCAAAATACTGGTACTCCTTTACCTGCTGCATAAACTCATTCTGCTGTTTCACAGAAAAACCGGCATGGGTCAGGAAACAAACCTTGCTGTCCAGCTGATTGATATTCTTCAGCTGCATTTTAATATATTTCTGGTAGGCCTTCTCCGGACTGCCAATGATCACAGTCTGAAGTTTGATCTTACTTTGGTGCATGTACAATACAGGGCGTAAGGAGAAGAGCTTACAGATTGCCGTAACACTTCTGCCAATTTTGCCGTTACGATAGAGCATCTCCGGATCTGTTACCACAAAACTTGTGGAAATACGAGCCTTCATGTCTTCCGTGGCCTTTAGTATCTCATCCACAGTCAAATTGGTCTGGGCCAGCTTTGCCGCATACAGTACCAGTATCCCCATTCCACTGGACAGATGGCCGGAATCTACCACATGCACGTTGTCAAATCCCTTCGCCGCCTCCTCGGCTGCAGCGTAACAGGAACTTGAGTTCTTGCCCATGGTAATATGGATAACCTGCTCTGCCTTCTCCAGGGTGTTGGCAAATAGAGACTCGTATTCTTCCACGGGGGCATGCTCGGAGCGCACTGTGCCTCCTCCGTTCTGCAGATAAGGAATTATGTTGTCCGCAGTGATCTCCTTGCCGTCGCTGAATCTGCCCTGGTCCGTATAAATGTAGTAGTACATCGTTGTGATCTCAAATCGGTCCAGCCATTCCTGCGGAAGATCGCAGACACAGTCCGCACTCACAGCTACCTTCCTCTTCCGGGTACCCATCACCTGCTGAATGACCTCTTCGGACTGCTCCTCCTCCTTGCCGCTATACTCGATCAGCTCAGCGGGCAGGTATTTCAGCAACGTAGCCTCCAGAAGGGCTCCATTTATGGGTTTTGCCAGATAACTTTGGAAACCGCTGTTCTGGTAGATTTCCTCCGCTCCCGACAGGGCGTTTGCAGTCAGAGCGATCACTGGCACATCCTGACAGAGACCCTCCTGTTGTTTCCGCAGCCGCCTCAGAGTCTCCACGCCGTCCATACCCGGCATCATATGGTCCATGAAGATCACATGATAGAATCTCCCTTTCGTCTTCTCCAGACATTCCTCACCGCTGCTGGCAGTGTCCACCTGCACCTTCGTTCCCCGGAGCAGTTTGGTCGCCACCATCAGGTTCATGTCGTTGTCATCCACCACAAGTACCCTTGCGTCCGGCGCCTCAAATGTCTGTCTATATTTGTCCCTGTTGGCTATCTTCTTCTTGATCATCAGATCCAGAGACCCGATGGGCTTTTCATCCATAATCTGCTGTTCAAGGATGACAGTAAAGGTGGATCCCTTAGTATAAATACTGTCAACCGTGATGGTTCCTCCCATCATCTCGACGAGCTGCTTGGAGATGGCCAGACCGAGACCCGTACCTTCTACCTTGCGGTTCTTCTCTTCATCCACCCGCTTGAAGGAATCAAAAAGCTGATCCAGGTCGTCCTTCTTGATTCCCATTCCGGTATCTTCCACGGAAATTCTCAGCCGCACACTGTTTGCGGAATTCCGCTCCGCCTTTGCCCTAAGTGTCACGGAACCGATTTCGGTATACTTTACAGCGTTTGTCAGGATATTGGTCAACACCTGTTTCAGACGGACTTCATCGCCGTATAGCATGGATGGTATCTCCGGAGAAATATCAATCTTGAACTCCAATTCTTTCTGGTGGGCGCGCACCCAGATAATGTTCACCAGATCGCTGAACATTGCCCCCGTCTCATATCGGGTGGGCACGATCTCCATCTTGCCGGACTCCAGCTTGGACAGATCCAGTATATCGTTGATCAGGGTCAGCAGCATTTTGCTGGCATTCTGGATGTTGATTGAGTTTTCGGCGATTTCGTCAGATATTTCCTCACGCAGAGTCATCTCATTCAGACCGATGATGGTGTTGATAGGCGTTCGGATCTCATGGCTCATATTGGCAAAAAACGTGCTTTGGGCACGGCTGATCTCCTCAATCTGCGCTTTCTGCTCCTCCGTCACCTGAACTTCTCTCTCATATATGGCGTTCTGCATTTTTATCAGAAGTCCGATGAGGATAGAAGCAAGCACCGCTGCAGTAGCTGAATCAAAGAGAGTGGACCCCCTGCCCTCTATGGGCTGTATCCACTCGGGAAAGAAATATCCCAGAACGTAGGTCGCACAGATGGCCAGAAGAGAATAGATTACCAATGCCAGCATCTTTTTCCCTCTGAACATGATAAAAACTAATGTCACGCCAACTACAAACCAGACGGAAACATCTCCCTCTACACCGCCGTTAAGGAAAAACATAGCCGGAAAAAACACCCCGTTGGCGAGTATGATCAGTATCAGAGAAAATCTGTTAAATCTTCCATGCTTTACCGAACTCCACAGGGCAAAAGACATCACTGCCAGAAAGCCCAGAAGCACACCGAGCACCGGAATTGACTGACCCTGAAAGACACCGGCAATGATGTTAAAGCCAATTGCCGCCATCCCCAGCATAATAATCAATCTGAACCACCGCTCACGCAGGCCGACCTCCGCATCCAGCTGCTTGCTGATCCATTTTTTCAACATAACTCTTTACCCCAGTCTTTCTCTGATGCCCGTCAACTCGTCCTCAGCTCCCATAAAGTCGAACATGGATGCCTTTTTCCGTATGGGCTCCACCAGCTCTGCCAGCGGCTGATCGCCGTAGCGGTAACCCTGCAGCTTCTTAAGGATCTCCTCCACTGCTTCGCTCTCAAAGGTTCCCAGCGCTTCCTGTATCTCCCCCAATATACCTTCCAGCTCCTCGCCGGTCATCTCCGGCAATTCCTCCGCCTTGTGGGAGTCTTCAGCCGACGCTTCAGCATCTGGTGAATTTCCTGAAGGATCCCCTGCTGTCTCAGCGGGCGCAGATTTTCCTGCCTCAGGATTAATTCTGGTGTCCGCTCCAAGCACCTCCAGCACTCTTGCGTACTCCTCCATCATTTCCCGATGGTGGCTGTTAATATAGCCCTCGTCAGCACTCTTACCTGCCCGCTCAAGCTCCTTAGCCATATCTGACAGTTCTGAAGCGCCAATTCCCTGAGAGGTACTCTTCACCGCGTGAACCAGGATGGAATAATTCTTCCAATCCTTCTGTTCGAAAAATTTTTGTATATCAATCTTCTTATCAAGACCGGTAGTGTAATAAATCTGCACCACTTCCAGATAATCTTCGAGTTTTCCGCCGCAGTAGGCAATTCCCTGCTTCACGTTGATGCCCTCGAAGGCAACAGCATCCTCTGCGGCGCTCCGGAGTGCTTTGTTTCCGCCCTGCTTGGCAGCCAGCTTTGCCGCCTCCTCCGCACTTACTTTGGTTATTTTCTGTGGGGGAATATAGCGCAGCAATACCCGCTCCAGAACCGAAAGCTCAATGGGCTTCGCCACAAAATCCTGGAACCCCTCCGCCAAAAACATTTCCCGTGCCCCGCCGATGGCATTGGCAGTCAAGGCGATGATGGGAACGATCTGGAAATATTTCCCTGGCTTTTGCCTGATCCGATGCATAGTCTCCACACCGTCCATCTCCGGCATCATGTGATCCATGAACACAAAATCGAAATCCATGGATTCTATCTTCTGCAGGGCTTCCTTGCCGCTGTATGCCGCAAAGACCTTGATCTGGTAAGGGCGCAGCAGACCCTCCACCACCTTCACATTCATCATATTGTCGTCCACAACCAGGATATTGGACGTGGGCGCGATAAACCGACTGCCGCTGCGACCGCTCTGACTTACGCTCTGAATCACCTGTTCACCGTTCAGGACGGCTGCCATGGCCACCGCATAGAACGGCTTGTAAATCCGCAGAAATCTCCCTGAGACCTCTTCGTCGTGTTCCCTGTCGAGCACCAGCACCACCGGGGTCTGCTCCGCCAACTGATCAAACCACTCCTTGTCCTCACAATATTCTTCCCAGCAGATGAAAACGTGAGAATACTTGGTGTTCTCCAGACGGCGCTTCAGCTCTGCAAGATTGCGGCACTGTTTAAAGCGGAAGCCCAGCTGTTCAACCATATGCCGGATACACTCCTCATAGCCGTCACGGATGGCGGCATAGGTGTACTTCTCCATATTAATATAAGACACCACATTGACAGCGTCAGGGTTCTCGAGAGAAATGATAGCTGTGTTGTCCACTACCTTCTGGGGTACCACAAACTGGAACTCGCTACCTATGCCCGGCGTACTTTTCACCGTAATAAATCCGCCCATCTTTCGGACGATGGCCTGGGAAATAGCAAGACCGAGGCCCACGCCGCCTTCCTGACGGTTTCGCTTGGTGTCCACCTGGTTAAAGGATGAAAACAGCTTTTCCAGCTCCACTTCGTTCATGCCGATGCCAGTGTCCTTCACGTTAACGACCAGGTTGACGCCGTACTCTTCCTTGCGTGCGGAGAGCGTGATGGTAATACAGCCCTCCTGAGTAAATTTTACTGCATTTCCCACAATATTCATGATCACTCGGCGCAGCTTCTGTTCATCTCCCACCATTGCGCTGGGGATGTTTGCATCGCAGGAGACGATCAGCTCCAGTTTCTTTCCATTGAGCTGGGCATTGGTCATATTCATCACGTCGTTCAGCGTAGAGGTGATATTATAAGGCTCCTCCACCAGGTCCATCTTGCCTGACTCTAATTCAGAAAAGTCAAGGATGTCACTGACGATAGACAACAGGTTGCGTCCCGCTGTCTGAATATCAAACACCTCTCCCCGTACAGCAGGCTCAAGCTCTTCCCGCAGAAGCATCTCGCTCATGCCGCAGACCGTGTTGATGGGAGTACGGATTTCATGAGAGACATTGGCCATAAAGTCTTCTTTACTCCGCTCCACCATATTCAACGCTTCCATGGTTTCCATTAAGCGCCGGTTGCTGTTAAGCTGTGTTTTGATCAGATAGTAGGTTATGTACTCGACCAGATAAATCGACAGAATCTTCAGAATCGTACGAAAAACATCGTCCTGCCCCAGAATATCAATATTTTTCAGGACCACCCCATGGTAAAACAGCAGAAAGGTGGATCCACCCAGCGATAGGTAAACTGTCTCGGGAATACAATAGATACCAAGGAGAATGATCATACCGGACATGGTGGCAAGAAGATCAAAATAGCTCTCCGCATGAACGCCGTATAGCACGAAATTTAACCACGCCAGACTGGTGGTGAGAAAAGCCCGAAAACGGTAATCCCTATACTTCTTAAGATGTACCCACCAGCAAAAAAGCATGCCGCAGACAATGATTGCCGGCATCCACTGTTCCCAGGAAAACAACAGCGACACCATGGCCATAATAATGGTATAAAGGCTGTATATGATCAGGATGATCTGCTCAATTTTTTTTTGGTGCTCCTGCTGATTATCTCGTGTCATGCTTCCTCTCATTCCGCCGCTGAGCGGCTCTTAAATCCCATCGGAACCCTTGATCGGCCTTACCATCCCCTGTTAGCCAAATGCTCTCTCAACTGAGTGTCAAGGCTCAGGAAAACCTCTGTGATGACAGGATCAAACTGAGTTCCCTTCCCCTCTTCCAGTATTTTGTATATATTTTCAATGGGACGCATGGCAGGCTTGTAACAACGCTCCTCATAGAGTGCATCAAACACATCCGCCAACGCCATGATCCGGGCTCCCAAAGGTATCTGCTCACCGCTTAAGCCCTTGGGATAACCCTTGCCGTCCCAACGCTCATGATGGCACATAGCCACATCTTTCGCCAGCTGGACATATTCAGCCTCTTCCACATCGCCGATGATCTCGTCCAGAATTGCGGCGCTGCAGGAGGTGTGATCCTTCATCCGGGTATACTCCTCGTCCGTCAATTTACCGGGCTTCTGGAGAATGCTGTCAGGTACCTGTATCTTGCCCACATCATGAAGTGGCGCCGCCTTACACAGCTTTTCTATGTATCCCTTGGTAATGATCTCAGAAAAAAGTTCCCGCTTTTGTAATTCTTCTGCGATCATTCTCACATAAGTCTGGGTATTTTTCACATGCTTTCCCGTGCTGCCGTCCCGGCTCTCGATCAGATTCGCCATGCCCTCAATGACGTGCGCCTGAATGTCGCTGATGCGCCGCAGGGCTCCTGTCAGCTGCTCGGCCTGTTCTTCCACCATCTTCTCAAGATCGTTCCGATACCGCTCCAGCTCCAGGGTTCTCTTCACCCGGCTGGTAAGGATTTCCGGCAGAAAGGGCTTTCCCACAAAGTCCACAGCTCCCGCCTGGAAGCAGCGGACCTCCGTGTCTTCGTTTTTGTCAGCAGTTAAAAAAATGACCGAAATCGAGCGCCACTGGGGATTCTCCTTCATTTTGGCCACCAACTCAAAACCGTCCATATCCGGCATGTTGATATCCACCAGCGCAAGATCCGGCTTATTGTTCTCCAGATAGCGGCAGGCTGCCTCGCCAGAGTTAGCGGCGGCAATCCTGAATTCTCCACCCAGGATTTTCTTCGCCAACATCAAATTTGATGTATCATCATCTACGACCAGAATCACTTCGCTCATTTTTCGTATCCTTTTATTGTTCTAAGGCCAATGTACTTTTTTGTATGCACCTCTATTTTAATGGCAATAAAAGGGTTTGTCAACAAAACGCGGACTGTTTTCAAGCGCTTTCATTCATCTTTAAAAGCTTCGCTGCCTGATCGGCTGCGATACAGCCGTCCACGATCTCCTGAATGTCCCCGTTCATAATCTTATCCAGCTTGTAGAGAGTCAGGCCAATGCGGTGATCCGTCACACGGCCCTGCGGAAAATTGTAGGTCCGTATCTTCTCGGAACGGTCCCCCGTGCCAATCTGGCTGCGCCTAAGCTCCGCTTCAGCATCGTGACGCTGCTGCTGCTCCATGTCGTAGAGTTTCGCCTTCAGCAGGGCAAAAGCTTTTGCCTTGTTCTGAATCTGGGACTTCTCCGTCTGGCTGTACACCACGATTCCCGTGGGATAATGGGTCAGTCGAACCGCGGAATCCGTGGTATTCACGCACTGTCCGCCGTTTCCCGAAGCCCTCATCACATCAATCCGTATATCCTTATCCTCAATAACGATATCAATATCCTCGTCCACCTCCGGCATTACGGCCACACTGATAGTTGATGTATGGATGCGGCCGCCGCTCTCCGTCTCCGGCACACGCTGTACCCGGTGCACGCCGCTCTCATACTTCATTCTGGAGTATGCGCCCTGACCGGTAATAATGAACTGTACCTCCTTCATGCCGCCGATTCCGATCTCATCAGCGTTAAGCATTTCCACTCTCCAGCGCTGTCCCTCGGCATAGTGCACATACATGCGATAGATTTCCGCTGCAAAGAGAGCTGCCTCGTCTCCGCCTGCGCCGGCACGGATCTCCACGATGACATTCTTATCGTCGTTGGGGTCCTTTGGCAGAAGGAGGATTTTCAGCTGTTGCTCCAGCTCTTCCACACGCTGCTTACTCTCATTCAAGGTCTCCTTGAGCAGCTCACGCATCTCATCGTCGCTCTCCTCTTCCAGCATGGCCAGAGAGTCCTCCACCTCCTGCCTGCTCTTCTTATATTCTTTATACGCCTCCACCACGGGAGTCAGATCACTCTGCTCTTTCATCAGTTTCCGAAAGCGTTCCTGATTTCCAGTCACCGTGGGTTCGTTCAACTCCCCCATGATTTCTTCAAACCGTATCAATAAATCATCTAATTTGTCAAACATAGCTCCCTCACATTCTATTCTACTGAACTATCAATCTCAGGTTCAGGATATCACACTCAGGATACCGGACACCACTCTGTCCAGCCCTGCATAATCCTTTGTCACCTGAACCTCAATAAAGCCCGCTTGCTCCATCAGCTCACTGACAGCCTTTCCCTGATCATATCCAATTTCAAAAAACAGCATGCCGCCCCCTTTCAGGTACGTCCTGCTCCCCTCTATGATCCTTCTGTAAAACAAAAGTCCATCTTCACTTCCGTCCAGAGCCAGCCAGGGCTCATGCTCCCGAACCTCCGGCATCAGTGTTTCAATGACCTTAGTCGGGATATAGGGTGGGTTGGATACGATCACATCAAACTGCCCCTCAACACGCTCATACAGATCACTCTCCACAAGCCAAAGCTTTACACAATCCCCGTCATCCTCCTGCCTGAGGCTCTCCGGAACCAGCCTTTCAGCATTTTTCCTGGCTATAGAAAGCGCCTCCTGAGATATGTCCACCCCCACTCCCCGGCAGTTATTCGTGTACCGAAGAAGACTGATCAGAATACAGCCTGACCCGGTACACAGATCAAGAATCTTCATGCCGTCGTGTAGATTTTTCAGGACCGCCTCCACCAGGATCTCCGTATCCTGCCTGGGAATCAGTACGTGTTCATTCACCAAAAAAGGAAGGCCCATAAACTCCTGAACCCCTGTCAGGTGTTGAAGAGGAATTCTGCTTTCCCGCAGTTTCAACAGTCCCTGATACTGACGCTCTTGTTCTTCCGTCACAGGACGGCTTTCGTGAACCAACAGGGCATTTCTGTCCGTTCCACAGACATATTCCAACAACAGCCGGGCGTCAAGAGCAGCATCCTCTATGCCAGCTGTCTCCAGCCTTTCCTTCCCGGCAGTGTAAACCTCCTTATAGGTCATGGTTCCTCCGAACTCCCGTCGTCATCGAGAAAACTTTTGTCCCCCAAAACGATCATCTCTTCCCTGGCGGCCTGTTCTTCTCTCACGTCTTGATCTTTCTGGAGTTCACCCATATCGTAGCCAAAACTTTCGTGAAGATACTTCTTCCAGTCAAACACTGCCTCCACCGCAGCGATGGCCACCTCTACCATACTCTTATCCGGCTCCTTTGTGGTAAGCCGCTGAATGCACATTCCCGGCGCGGAGATAATACGCACCAGCATATTGTTGCTGCGCCCCGCCAGGCGGATGATCTCATAGGAGATGCCGGCTACCACAGGAAGAAGAAGCACCCGCAGCAAAACCCTGAGCAGGACACTGTCAACGCGGATAAAGAAGAACAGAACAATACTGACGAACATCACAAAAAAAAGGAAACTGGTGCCGCACCTTTTATGAATCCTGGAACTGCGCATAACATTCCGCACCGTCAGAGGTCTGCCCCGCTCAATACAGTTGATACACTTATGTTCTGCGCCGTGATAGCGGAAAAGCCGTCTGATGTCACGCATCAAGCTGATGGCACAGATATAACCAATGAAAATCAGAATTCGGATTACTCCTTCAATGATAGCCATCACGGAGGCATTGCGTACAATACCGTTGAACAGAGAGGCCAGATAATAGGGAAGCAGTACAAAAATTCCCACTGCAAGCGCTACCGAAAAAACTGTAACGAGAGCTGTTATCAGTTTCTCCCCTTTGCCGCCCTTCTCATTTTCATCCTCATCATAGAAAGAAGCGGAGTAATTCAAACTTTTCATTCCCAGAACCATAGAATCGATAAAATTAAAAATCCCTCTGACGAAGGGAATCCTCTTCAGCTTGCTCCCATGGAGCACACCCTGATGGTTCTCCAGTTCCACCGCTATCTCACCGTTTGGCTTCCTCACTGCAACGGCGTACTTTTCCTCATTTTTCATCATGATGCCTTCAAGCACTGCCTGACCGCCAATACCGGAATAGTGCCTGTATTTCTTCCCAGCCATAAATCCTCCTCAAAAAGCAAAAGGGTGAGCTGATGCGCCTCACCCTTTTCCCTGCATTTCTTATTGTACGCCGTATTTCTTGTTGAACTTCTCAATACGTCCGTCGGCCCTTGCCGTCTTCTGCTGCCCGGTATAGAATGAATGGCATTTGGAGCAAACCTCGACGTGAATCTCGGGCTTAGTGGAACCGGTCACGAAGGTATTGCCGCAGTTGCAGGTCACGGTTGCCTGATAGTACTGGGGATGGATTCCTTCTTTCATCTCTTTCACCTCTCTATATGATCCCAAGTGTATTTCGTTCTCATCCGCACTGCTTATGGAACCACAAGCAGCGGTATTATTGTAACACAGGCTTTGTACGCTGGCAAGACCTAAATTAAATAAATTTATTCTTTTTTACCATCTGAACAAACTCGTTGTTATTCCTGGTACGTGCAAACATATCAAGGATCCTGTCAGTGGCTTCGTCAGGCTTCAAACCGTTCAAGGCGCGGCGCATGATGTTGATAGCTTCCAACTCCTCGGAATTTAACAGCAGGTCCTCCCGCCTTGTGCCGGACTTTGCAAGGTCGATAGCGGGGAAGATGCGCTTCTCGGACAACTTCCGGTCCAGGATCATCTCCATGTTGCCGGTGCCTTTAAATTCCTCGTACACCACGTCGTCCATCTTACTGCCTGTGTCTACCAGGGCTGTAGCAAGAATGGTGAGACTGCCGCCCTCCCTCATGTTCCGGGCTGCGCCGAAAAATCTCTTTGGCATGTGCAGCGCCGCCGGATCAAGGCCGCCTGAAAGGGTACGGCCGCTGGGAGGCACCACCAGGTTGTAAGCCCGGGCCAGACGGGTGATGCTGTCCAGAAGGATCACCACATCCTTTTTGTGCTCCACCAGACGCTTGGCGCGCTCGATCACCATCTCGGACACTCTCTTGTGATGCTCGGGCAGTTCGTCAAAGGTGGAGTGAATGACCTCCACGTTTCTGCCGCTGATGGCTTCCTTAATATCTGTAACCTCCTCCGGACGTTCGTCGATGAGCAGGATCAGCATATGCATGTCAGGGTTGGTGCGCAGGATGGACTTTGCCACCTCCTTTAAGAGGGTGGTCTTTCCGGCCTTGGGCGGGGATACGATCATACCGCGCTGTCCCTTTCCCACAGGGCTCACAAGGTCCATCGCCCTCATAGCCACGCTGCAGCCGGGAATCTCCAGCTTAATACGCTCATTGGGGAATATGGGGGTCATATCCTCAAAGGCCATGCGCTTTGCGGATTCCTCCGTAGTGTATCCGTTGATGGTACGGATAAACAGCAGGGCGCTGAACTTCTCCTGCTGGGTCTTGATCCGCTTGTTGCCCCGCAGGATGTCGCCGGTCTTTAAGCCGAAACGACGGATCTGGCTGGGTGCGACATATACGTCATTCTCGCCGGGCAGATAATTCTCGCAGCGGATGAAGCCATAACCGTCGGGCATAACCTCCAGAATACCACTGGCTTCTTCGCCGCTATCCAGCTCCTTGGGATAGGTCTTCTCGTCATAGACTTCCGTGATGCGGGCTCTGGGAGCAGATGCCGCAGTGCTTTCCTGAGAAACGCCGTCCGACTTTAGAGCGCTATCCGTTTTTGGAGCATTGTCTTCCATCTTTGATCCGTCTTCGGGCCGTGCAGCCGTGTCCGCCCGGTAAGTGGTCTCATTGCGCACGGCATTCTCCTTGCGCTGATGGGTCTGGCGCTGAGGCTTGGTCTTCTCCGCACTTTCCTGCTCCAGCTTTTTCAGCCGCTCATCCTCTGCAAGCATAGCCTCCACGAGCTCAGCCTTTTTCATGGTAGATGTACCTTTGAGTCCGCGATGCTTCGCAAGCTCCTTCAATTGTACAAGCGCCAATGATTCATACTTTTCTCTCATACATTCCTCCTGATTTGAAAGCAGCCTAGTCCTTCTTAAGTCTGAAACGGGAATTACAGCAAGACCTGTCTTTGATGTGCTTTCTCGATTCGATGACGGAGATGTCTCGTCTCCTGATTGGTATTATAATACAAGTTTTGGAAAATAGGAAGTACTAAATTGCAGAATTGTCCAGGGGCTAATTGTCTGGGCTAGAATTGGCTGGGCAGATTATCGGCGCGTTATCGGATTGTCTGTTTTTTGAGGTGGTTTTGCTAGAGTGACGCCCAGCCCTGGCAATGTCCCTCCGGCAGACACGCTCCCGCTTGAAAAACACGTAGCGGACACTAGGCTCGAAAGTACC
>JAFLRN010000035.1 GCA_022511385.1 Acetatifactor sp. | reverse complement strand
ATTCGCCAAATATGTGCGCAAGCGCCCATACTTGGCTCATTGCTCGCGGGAATAAGTGTGCTTATGAAGAATAGAAACGGAGGCCAAAAGTGAGTAAAACCATATTGATCATAGAAGATGACACCGAAATCAACCATATGCTGCAGATCCTGCTGGGACAACAGGGCTATTCCACCGTCAGCGCCTATTCGGGCACAGAGGGCGTGCTGATCCATGGAGAGAATATTGACTTAATCCTGCTGGATTTGATGCTTCCCGGCCGAAGCGGCGAGGATATCATAAAGGAATTAAAACAGAAACACCGTGTTCCTGTCATCGTTCTGAGCGCAGTTCACGACGTAAACAGAAAGGTGGAACTGTTCACCCTGGGCGCGGACGATTATGTCACAAAACCCTTTCATAACGAAGAGCTGCTGGCCAGAATAGATGCCCGTCTGAGGGCCGATGCCGGATCTGCAGCCCCAAAAATTCTGACCTACAGGGACATTGAGCTCAACAGGGAGGATTTTACCGCCAAATGTGCGGACAGGCAGCTAGAATTATCAAGACACGAATTTGCAATCTTGCAGATTCTTATGGAAAATCCCAGCCGGGTCTGCACGAAGAGTATGATATTTGACCAGGTGTGGGATTATGAAAGCACCGCCGACTCCGCCGATGACAACACCCTGAATGTGCATATAAGCAGGCTGCGAAAAAGGCTGAAGGAATGCAATCCCGATACCGACTACATTGAAACCGTCTGGGGAATCGGATATCGGCTGAAAAAATAAAACGGCAGTATTATTTTAAGACTTTTGTAAGGATTTTGTTAAGTGTTTTTTCAGACCTCCGCGCTACAATCATCTTAGAAAACAAAACGGACAGGTACGGGGATGAAGTACCTGACAAAACGAGGAGGTTTATTTATGCGTGAAATAGTGCTGAAGACTCATAAGCTCTCCAAAAATTACCGAAGCTTCACCGCCCTTGACGGCGTGGACATGACGGTCTACCGTGGAGATATTTATGGACTGATCGGGCGAAACGGCGCAGGCAAGACGACGATCATGAAGATTGTTACCGGACTGACGGAAAAGTCCGGCGGCGACTTTGAGCTCTTTTCCAAAAATCGGGAGGAGCTGGGAAACGAGCGGCGAAGGATCGGATGCCTTATCGAGAATCCGGCCTTTTTCGGCGGACTCACCGCCTACCAGAATCTGAATTATTATGCTCTTCAGAAGGGGATCACTGATAAAAAACAAATTGATGAGGCGCTGGCGCTTGTGAATCTGACGGAAGTAAGAAATAAGAAATTCCGCAAGTTTTCCCTTGGCATGAAACAGCGCCTTGGAGTTGCTCTGGCGGTGATGGACAATCCGGACTTGATCATACTGGACGAACCCATCAACGGGCTTGACCCCATCGGCATCAGTGAATTACGCGACATCTTCAAAAAACTGAACACCCAGAAAGGCATTACCTTTATTATCTCCAGTCACATCCTGTCGGAGCTTTATATGGTAGCCACCAGGTTTCTTTTTATCGATGAGGGCCGGATACTAAAAGAGATCACAAAGGAGGAGCTTGATCTGGAATGCATGCGGTGTATAGCGATAAAGACCAATGACACCAAGCGGGCTTCCGTGATACTGGAGCAGAACGGCATCCGGGATTATAAGGTCATCGACGAAACAGAGCTCCGGGTCTATGATAACGGAGCAAAGCCTCAGGAATTGAATAAGCTGCTGGTTCAGAGCGATGTGAATGTGTCTGAGGTCTTCGAGACAGGTATTTCTCTGGAAGATTACTTTAAATCTTTAATTGAAAAATAGAAAAGAGAACAATTCAAGAGCAGCGATTTTTCTAACAGATTATTAGCGCCGAGGTTTACGGCAGGAGGGATTATCATGATAAATATGATGAAGGCAGATTTTTATAGAATTTTCAGGGGAATGGGGATTTATATCGGCATTACAGTAATGCTCGGAATGATCGCAATGAGCATATATGCTGTCAGTCCGGGAAGTGTAGGAGTCCATATAAGCTCCGGGACAGAAATGAATAATGAACTGAGTGACATGAGTTATGAAGAGATCAATCACATGAGTATGAGCGAATTCAGAAAATACATGCTGGAAACCAGGAATTACAAGCTGGATAAAGACATTCTCTCCGCCAATGTGAATCTCTACTACATTTTTATCTTTGTTGGGGCTGTGTTGGTGACTGCTGATTTCTCCGGAGGCTGTATCAAAAACACCCTGTCCTCCGCTATCAGCAGAAAAAAATATTATATTTCAAAGCTTGTAATTGTGAACCTTTGCTGTGTAGCGCTGCACTTTCTGAATACCTATATCATGTACTTTGCAAACCTGATCTTCAATAACAGGAACCTGGCATCAAGCATCGGAACAGTCACTCAGATTACTCTGCTGCAGCTGCCGCCCATGCTGGCATTTGGCTGCATCCTCACAGGCTTAGCCTTTCTTTTGAAAAAGACAGCAGCCTTTAACACAGTTACAATTCCCCTGATCATCGTGATACAGACATTGTGGAGATTTCTGTCCTTTATCCTGAAACTGCCAGAAAAAATATCCGAATTTGAATTTCAGAATATGATCATGAAGCTTGCTAATGCTCCCGGCACCACATATATGACGCAGAGCTATCTTTTCTGTGCTGTCATAATCATCGCGGCGATTCTTTTGGGCTGGGTGTTCTTTAAAAAGGCTGAGATCAGGTAAAGGAGAAAAGGAGGGACAGCGGAATGTGGTTGGCATTGTTATTGATCAGCATCACAGTGGGAATTCTGCTGTTCCTTCTGTTGCTGCAGAAACGCGAGATCAAAAGCATTACGGAACAGCTTAAGCGCATAAAGCCCCAGGATACCAACCAGCTGGTGCATACCCTGGGCGGTGACTGGGATTGTGGTGAATTGATCAATGAGATCAATACTATCCTTGGAGAAGCGAGGGCGGACCGGGTCCGTTATCAGGAAAAAAGCCATGCCCTGGAACAAATGCTTACCAATATTTCCCATGATCTTCGGACGCCTTTGACCTCCGCAATGGGCTATATGGGTATTCTGCGCAGTTCGGAGCTCTCCCGGGAAGAATGTGAACGGGAAATAGAAATTATAGAAAAAAAGCTGCGGAGGCTGGAGGAGCTGATCAATTCCTTTTTTGAATTTTCCAGAATCCTTTCCAGTGACCAACAGCCGGAGCTGGAGGAAATAAATCTCGTGGCTGTCCTGGAGGAGGCCATGGTACATTATTATGACGATTACTGCAGCCAAGGCCGCATTATTTCCTTCCACCATGAAGTTTCCAGGCTTCCTATCTGTTCTAACCGAAACATGCTCCTTCGGATTTTCGACAATCTGATTGGAAACGGCTTGAAACATGGCAGAGGGGATGTTTCCATAACGTTGACCGAAACCGATACCGTTCAGGTACAGTTCCGTAACATGCCGGAAAATACAGAAATTGATGTGGACCGGATCTTCGACGAATTTTACACCACTGACATCTCCCGGACCAAGGGCAGCACTGGTCTGGGCCTTGCCATCGCAAAACAGTTTACCAGGATGCTGGGCGGAGATATCTCAGGAGCTTACGACGGAGAGTGGTTTTCTGTGACTGTTACTTTACCCGTCAGGTAGATGCACCTGTGACGATTCCCAATTCTTTATACAATTGGTTACGATACCTTTTGCTGTGAGCAGCCTTAAGCAGATCATCCATCCGGCCTGATTGAATCAGTTTTTCATTTAGCGCCGCATAACGCTGCTCGCCCTGCTGTATTCCTTTCTGTATTCCTCTGTTTTCATACTTATCAAGCAATTCACACATAGTAATATTCCCTTCCCTTTCTTCTTCCGACATAGCATTTCTTATTTTCAGGTAGCGAATATCGCCGGATAAAGCTTTAAGCATCAGCAGGAGCGCTTCCGGGTGAACGATCTTTTGCTCCGTAGGCTTGTAGTTCTGTCTCTCAACCAGATAATCCACCACAATCCTCATATCGCTTTTAAACCGATTCCTGATCTGTTTGGGCAGATGTGCCATTTCATAGACGTGGAGTTTTACATCGGTAATAAATTGCCATGTGCCGGGTTCCAAGTCCGCCTTCCGAAAAAACTCTTTCAGGTTGACAGGCTGTTTCCATGGTTCTGCTCCCCAGTACAATAACAAACTTAACACAGGATAAGCTTCCGTGCTCTCCAATTGTCTGCGGTACAGCGCACCCTCATATCCCAATTTCCGAAATATTGTCTTCGGTTTTGCCTGAATCTCATTCTCCAAAATGTACTGGACATGCATATGACCGTTTTTCATTTCGTACATTGCAGCATCACTGAACTGATTGGCCAGCTTTCCCCGGACTGCATGGTAGAAACTTTCTGTTGGAGCTGGCATCAGATCATGAGCACATAAATACTCTTCACCATCATACATAAGCGCATTCAGGGTATCTGCAAATATATCCTGATGCAGGAGAAAATTTTTCTCAGTCAAATCCTTTTGTCCCATATAACCTCCTGTGTAAATTACGCAGGAAAATTCATGAGCATCACTTATTCCCTGCTGCCGTAAATTGTTTGATTGGGTATTAAGCAAGGAATAATTTGAAAGTAATTATAGATAACTTGATACTTTTAGAAATAAAAATCCTTTGCTTGAATGAAATATATCATATAAATGTATATGTGTCAAATAGAATTTTAAAAATCATATTTAAATTTCTTAAAACTTATTTTAAATTATTATATTTAAAAAATTGCGTTTCAAAAACATCCGTCAGATTGCCCACGGCAGTCACTCCCTCCGGTACTTCCCTTCCTCCCCGGTTCACCCATATGGCGCTGATGCCCACCTGATATGCACCCTGTACATCACTGCTTAACGAGTCGCCAATATGGACCACCTGATCCGCTCTTAAACCCGTTTCCCTCAGCGCCAATTCAAACAATTCCTTCCGGGGTTTATAAGCTCTCGCATCCTCACTGGTGAAGATACCATTCGGCTTTAGTCCGTGAAACTCTATCGCGTCAACTACATCAGCCCTGTCAATGTTTGACACCACGTAAACCGGTACCGGACATATCGCAAAAAAGCTTTTGGATTCCTCAAAAATTGGCGGCTCCATCCAATAAGCAAACATCTGCCCACTCAGCTTCTCAGGGTCCGCGGACGAGTGAAAATGGTTTATGGTCTCTTTCAGTGATTCCAGCTCCAGCTCTCTTTGCAGCCGGAAGCTCTCCCCAAAAGAGCCCATAAATGCTGACTGAAACTCCTTCCACCAGTATGCTCCTATAACCGCTGGATTTTCTTTACTTCCTGTTTCAGATATTTCATGGGTCAATTCCTTTATGACCGCTCCATCCTCATAAACTACTGTCCCGTAAAAATCAATAAATACTGCCTGCACCATGCTGCTCTTTCCCCCTTGTAACCGTCAACCTGCAGCAGCTTTTCCACCCGACGCTTTCCTGTCAGCTGCATCTCATCTTACACAAACCAGCCCGCTTTCACGGGCTCAAAATCAACAGTTAACTTATGAATCCTATCTGGCACTCATTTTAAAATTTCCTTCCTGTGACACAAATGTATTCCAATGTGGCCAATCCCAAGAACCACCACAGCAAGAACCAGGAATGGATTCCTGCCATATATACCAAGGCACAAAAAAGCCAGAACCGGCATCGTTGCCCCCGCCACGGGAATACCCAACAGGCTGCTGTAAAAATCCTTCATGGTCTTTTCACTGCGGAAATACCTAACCCAGTAGATCTCATACAAAAGCATCAAAACACCGGCCGCAAGCAGCCATAACTCCCAGACCGAGAGGCCCTGAGGGTTAAAGTCCGAAAAAATCAGCGCAAAGCAACTCACCAATACCTCACCGATTCGTTCCATGATCAGCAGAAGCTTATTCTCATTTATGACATACTTGTCGTAATCTTTGGGCATGTTTCTAGTCCACAGCATATTTGGCACCATCAGCATTAAAAGAAATGTCAGCCCCATGTAGGAAAACCCCAAATGCATCCTCATACCCCCTGTCTCCCATATCATGCCTACGCGCCAAGTTTGTTTCTGGTTGTCCTCAGAAAGGTCAAACACTGTCACCTCTGCACCCAGCGTTGCCAGCGCCATTGCCTTCTTTCCACAGGACCCGCAGATGTTAGCAATCCGTAAATTCTCATATGAGTCAAAATAAGAAGTGAATTTCCTCAGATGTCCGATGGGGCTCTGCCTTATTTTCCCCACAAAATCCGTCGGCCGTTTCATGCACCGCCTCAATTTCTCCAAGGAAAGTAAGCTTAGCAGACGGAAATCATTTCTCACAAACTACCATCCCCACAGACTTATGGATATACATATACCCTTCCATATCCATCCTCGAGCGCACCCGTTCCATAAACAACTCTTTATCCCTGCCGATCACCGCACTGGCTTCCGCAGAGTAAGAACTCACATACGCGTAGACCAGCTCCTCCTCGGGAACCAGCAAATCATTGTCCTGCTCCTCCGCCATCGTCACTTTAAAATATTTCTCCAGTTCCTCCGGTGCGTTCTCTAACCATATATCAAAAGAGGCAGAAGGAATCTTGATCTCAGGATAATACTCTCTGAGGAATTCATGCAGTTCCCGCATATGGGTCCTGCCGATCAAACTGCAGGAAAATCTACCCTGATCTGTCAAAAGTTCTCTTATGACCGGGTATAATCTCAGCCGGCTTTCCCTGTCCAAATGATAGAGCATATGATTTGCCATAATGCGGTCAAAGCCGTCCATGGGATAGGAGAACTTTGTTGCATCCCTCTTATCCAGTACAAATCGTATGCCCTTTTCAGGATAAGTGTTCTGAATCTCTGCTGCCGTTTTTCCGGCACTCTCCAGCATTCCGTCAGAGTAATCCGTCAAATGTATTTCCAATCCCTCAGGCAGATATTTTGCCACGCTTCTCCAAAAGGCCCCGTTACCGCACCCAATCTCCAGCACTTTCATGTCAGGTACCAGATCCAAACGTTTAAACATCCACTCGAACCATCCTTCGTCGGAGGTGCTGTAGTCGTGAATGGAAATCCTTTTGTTCAGGTTTGCATCGTTGATATATTGCTGTATCACATACTCTCTATTCTTTGTCAGATCAATGACGCTGCGCATATGATCCCACAACTCGTCATCCGATGAATTTCTGGTACGCCTGACAGCTTCCAGCAGACGCTCAATGTGCTCCCGCTTCTGCAAAAGCAGTTGTTCCTGTTCATCAAGAGATTTTCTGACATCCAGATCCTGCTGTTCTCTCTGCATTATCTCACTGATCTGCTCCAGGGAATAGTCCAGAAATCGCAGCATGATTATTTTCTGCAGACGTTCCGCGCTGTGACCATCATAAATTCGATACCCCGCCTCCGAACGTCCACAGGGCTGCAGAAGTTTTTTCTCTTCGTAAAAGCGCACTGTCCTTGTAGAAACACCAAGCTTCTTTGCCAATTCACCCACAGTATATCCCATCACTGAATACCTCCTCTTTTCTCAGCATATACCTTAACGTAACGGTAAGGTCAAGAGGTACTTTAGAGCTACATGAGAGAAAAGTATACTGTCTGATAGTACGCTGCCGCATGTGCGCGGGCATATCCGCCGCCGATGCCGTCACTTGTGGAAAAAATTAGATACGACAGATTAACTCTGATTCTCCTTCGCCACCAGATTATCCGCCCCATAAATCTTACGCAGTTTCGGCTTCTCAATCTTTCCCGTGGCATTCCGTGGAATCTCCGCAAAAATAATCTCCTTAGGCCGCTTATATCTGGGCAGACCCAGAGCAAACTCCTCAATCTCCTCCACAGTACAGGAAAACCCTTCCTTAATCTCAATTATTGCCGCTGTCTTCTCGCCCAGCCTACGATCCGGCAGACCGATCACAGCCACATCCTTCACCTTATCAAACCGCCGCAGGAAATCCTCAATCTGTACCGGATATATATTCTCACCGCCGCTGACGATCACATCCTTCTTCCGGTCCACCAGGAAAATAAATCCATCCTCGTCCTGCATGGCCATGTCCCCCGTAAAGAGCCAGCCATCCTTCAATACCTCGTCAGTAGCCTCGGGATTGTTATAATAGCAGGTCATGACGCCGGGGCCCTTGACACAGAGCTCTCCCACATCTCCTTTTGTTACCTCTTTCCCTGCCTCATCTACAATCTTGCATTCCCAGCGATAGCCGGGCACACCGATAGCGCCCACCTTATGTATATTCTCCATGCCCAGATGCACACATCCCGGTCCCGTGGACTCGGATAAACCGTAGTTTGTATCGTAATCGTGAGTCGGGAAGTATTCCTTCCAGCGCTTGATCAGAGAGGGCGGAACCGGCTGGGCTCCAATGTGCATGAGCCTCCACTGTTCCAGCTGATAGTCCTCCTTCTTCAGTTCTCCCCGATCCATGGCATCCAGAATATCCTGTGCCCAGGGCACCAAGAGCCATACAATGGTACACCGCTCCTGGGACACGGCCGTGAGAATGGTCTCAGGTCTTGCTCCCTTTAGCAGCACAGCCCTGCTGCCTGCCACCAAACTTCCCATCCAGTGAAATTTTGCGCCTGTGTGATACAATGGCGGAATGCACAGGAAAGTATCCTCCCTGCCGGTGGCATGGTGTCTCTGCTCCATTTCCGCAGCCTGAGTCAGGCTCTGGTGCTTATGTAAAATTGCCTTAGGAAAACCGGTGGTTCCCGATGAGAAATAGATGGCGCCGAAATCCTCCTCCGTAAGCTCTATCCCGGGGGCTTTGCTGGAGCAGTCCGCCACCAGTTCAAGATAGCTTTCGGCAAAGCTTGGGCAGTTATCTCCCACATAAATCAAAAGCCGGCCCTTGCTTAAGCGCTCTGCATTGACCTCGATACGTCCGATGAATTCAGAGCCAAAGAGGATGATATCCACCTCCGCCAGCTCCACACAGTATAAAATCTCTTCTGCATCATAGCGGAAATTGAAGGGCACCGCAATTGCGCCGGTCTTCAGTACGCCAAAATAGATGGGCAGCCACTCCAGGCAGTTATACATCAGGATAGCCACCTTGTCGCCCTTCCTGATGCCGCGGCTGATCAGCATGTTTGCCACCCTGTTCGCTTTCTCGTTAAAGACGCTCCAGGTGATCTCCCTTCTGTAGGGCTGGAACCGGTCCGGCTCAACCAGCTCATACTCCTTCCAGGTAGTCCTGCGGGTGTCCTTCTGCTCCGGGTTCAGCTCCACCAGGGCCACCTCGTCAGGGTAAAGTTTTGCATTTCTCTCCAAGTATTCTGTTACAGGCATTTTCTCGTTCCTTCCGTCCGATAGCGGACTAATTCTTTTTCCATGGTTTTCCACGCTTTAAAGCGCTAAACCGATCAATTAACAGGGTATCATATTCAGGAGAAAAAGTCAATGAATGTCGCATATCAGCCAATGTAACAAATGTGCGGCCGTTTTCGCTGATCAGCATCAGCAAAAACGGCCGCTTTATTGCAAAGGTAACTCTCACTTCCTAAAACACAATAAGAGAGGACATATTCATGATAACCTACAGAGTAAATTTCTTTACATTGCCTTCCAGAGAATCACTGATATGTCCAAGCTCTCCGACTGCATTGTCGCATTGATTTACAAGTTCAGAGAGATGTGTCATAGTCGCAGATGTTTCCTGTGTGGATGCGGCATTTTCTTCGGAAATAGCTGCCAGACTCTCCAGGTTGTCATATACTACATTCTTCGCACGATCGATGCTCTCTATCTCTTTCGAAATGCTATCCACAGCGTTTGTTACATTTGAGATATCAGACCTCAGATGACCAAAGACCTCTTTTGTCTGATTCAATTTATCATGCTGGATCTGAATATCATTCATAACAATATTCATAGCATCAACACTGCTGTTCGAATTCTCGATCAGCTTCCGCACGATCCCTTCTATCTGATCTGCCGACTGTCTTGACTGCTCGGCCAATTGTCTCACTTCATCTGCAACAACGGCGAACCCTCTTCCCTGCTCTCCTGCTCTTGCGGCTTCAATTGATGCGTTCAGTGACAGTAGGTTCGTCTGACCGGCGATGTCGGAAATAAAGTTTACCACATTCTGTATTTCCATTGCGGACTGATTTGTGTTATTGGTCTGTCTCTGCACCTTTTCGATGGATTCTCTCGTGTTGTTACTGATCGAAACAAGTGAATCAAGTGTCTCGCTCACCTCATGATTGGTGGTTTCCATTTCTCCGGCAATCTTCTTTAACGTCCCGATATTTTCAGAAGATTTTTCCACGGCACCACCCATTTCAGTCATCTGTTCGGCAACGTCCTGGGTTGCATTCGCCTGACTGGTAGCACTTATGGCAATTTCTTCCACTGCATTGTTGATATCGCCGATCGCCTCATTGATTGCCGCAAAATTCTCTTTGATGTGATCCGAAAAATCTGTCAGGGTATTAGTGGAACCATGCAGATTGTTCGCAATCCCAATAAATTCTTTCATGAGTGAATCGATAGCTCTTGCAATATTTCCTACCTCATCCCCTCTTGCTGTCATCTTTTCGCTGACGGTAAAGTTCAACTTTCCTCTTGCCACTTCGTCCAGATTGCTAACAGATGCCTTGATACTCTTTACAATGCCCTGGACAATAAAAGTGGATATGATCATGCCCACAAGTGCAATTACCACCATAAATATCGTGGTGGAGGTCATTCTTGATTCATAGATCGAACGCGCGCTTGCCGCAGAAATACCGGTGCAGACAGTCACTTCGTTTCCGCTGCCATAATCCGCTACCAACTCATAATAAGCATAATATGGCTCGCCATTCACTACTACATTATTTGAAAAATAGGTTCCGGTCGACTTGAGCTGTTGTAAAGCTTCATCCGACAGCAATGTACCCACAGCCCTGGTTCCGTTTGCATTCTTAACTGTCGTTGCCCTTCTGGTCGTACCATAAAAGATTGCAACGTCTATGCCGGTGTCATGATTGTAGGTGTCAATGATCGTGTTGTCCTCTGTCAGATTCAAAGAACCAAGGTACAGATCATCTCCTGACATGTAGAACTCTTCCGTACTTGTAAGGCTAAACATCTCTTTGAGCGCATGATCGGATATCGCTAACCGTTGCTCCAGCATCCGTTCGGCCATCAGATTGCCAGTAGACCGAAGTGCTAACACGGAAAATATCACTAGGACTATCATTGGCAATGTCACGCATAATAAAATTTTTGTGGTTAAATTCATTTTCATTTTTATCAATCCGCCTTTCCGTGACAGGCACCGATGGGATTATGAAACTAACCTCCAAATCGTTTGTCCTCTCACCTTTATTTTCTTTATATGCCGCCAGTAGATCGCTGACATACTCCATACCCCGGGAGTCGGGCCTGGACACCATCCAGTGACCGCTATTGCCACATTATCTGAAATCGGTCCTGAAGAAGCTATGAACTTTTTGCTATGTACTTTTTTATTGTCTAACGTCTAACCACTACCTCTTAGTCTCAAGCTTTTCTCCTTCATCCTTAGGCTATTAATTAACGTATACATATTATAATCCAATTTCCCACAATATTCAAGAAAATTATAAAGCCATCAGCACAAAGAATGATCGGTTGCTCCAGTAGATCACTCATCTAATCTTGCAACAACCACTTTTTCAAGTTTCAACCGCGAAAACAATAGCTGCCGTCCCTAAAACACTCTGCTGCCCTTCCCTGCTTCCAATCGGCAGATTTTCCTCTCCGTACCATACAGAAAGGTCATCTCAACATCTCTGGGCGAAACCGCCACGCATTCTGTTACCCTTCCATCCTTCCATGATAGATTGACTGTCGCTCCGCCCACCACTGCCAGCCCTTTCACCTGGCCATCCTTCCACTGCTCTGGCAGAGCAGGCAGAAGCGTGACCCTGTCTTCATCGCTTTGCACCAGCATCTCCGCGATAGCCGCCGTGGCTCCAAAATTTCCGTCAATCTGGAACACAAAACCGATACCCATAGGATGATTGTCCATCAGGTTACAAAATGTGGATTTCGTCCACAGTCTGTTCAGATTCTCCCATGCCCTCTCCCCGTCGCCCAGCCGGGCATAGAAATTTACGATCCAGGCACAGCTCCAGCCCGTGTGACCGCCTCCGTAAGTAAGCCGCCTTTCCAGGGTCTTTCGCGCCGCCTCTGCAAGCTCCGGCGTTTTGTCCGGCGTGATCTGGCTGGAGGGATGCAGGGCATATAAGTGTGATATATGCCGATGCCCTGGCTCCTGCTCCTCATAATCCTCCCGCCATTCCATGATCTGTCCGTGGCGGCCGATCTGCAGCTTGGGTATCTTCCCAAGGATCTGCCTGGTTTTCTCCACTTGCTCCGACTCCACCTGCAGTATGGAGGATGCCTTCAGATAACCGTCCAACAGATCGCGCAGGATTTCGTTATCCATAGAGACTCCCACTCCCATGCAGCCTCTTACGCCGCTCGGTAAAATATATGTGTTCTCCGGAGAAACTGACGGACATGTCATAAGTTTTCCATCTACCTCAATCAGGAAATCATGAAAGAACAGCACCGCATCCCCGAGGATTGGATACAGCTTTTTCAAAAAAGCTTCATCCTGAGTATAAAGATAATGCCGCCAGATATGGGTACAGAGCCAGGCCGCACCCATGACCCAGTAGGTGGCCGGGATATAAATATCCTGAGGAGCGCAGTCCCCCCAGATGTCGGTGTTATGATGAGCCACAAACCCTCTGCAGCCGTACATCTCACGGGCTACATGCTTCCCGTTCTCCCACATCCGGAAAAGATGGTCAAACAGAGGCAGATGGCATTCCGGTAAGCCGCATATCTCAGCCGGCCAGTAATTCATTTCCGTATTGATATTGATGGTATACTTGGAATCCCAACAGGGCTCCATCGCCTCATTCCAAATTCCCTGAAGCGTGGCAGGGAGACTTTCCGGGCGGCTGGAAGCGATCAACAGATACCGTCCATATTGGAAATAAAGGGACGCAAAGGAACCGCTGAAGCCCTTGCCCGCACCTTCCTCCAATTGTTGCTCTATGGAGCGATCGTCAGTCTTATCGCCAATCTGCAGAGTCACCCGCCCAAACAGTTCCTGATAATCGGCAAGATGCTGCCGCTTCACCTCTTCATAGCCGTCCCCGCAGGCAGCATCCAGCCTTGCACAGAGCGCATGCTCAAAATCCTTCTCGTAAAAGGATGTCTCACACCCAAGATACAAAACAACCTCGTCCGCATTCCGAATCACGAGATGCTCCCCTATGACACATCTCTCGCCGCCCTTGCTTTCCGCTCTGAGCGCAGCCATCCAGGAAACTCCGCCCTCTCCGAGAGTACCGTCCATGTAAATGGTATTTTCGTCCAGCTTTCCGGCGTGGTCAAAAAATTTCCGCCTGCCAAGCCTGGCGTCCAGGGAAATACTTCCTTCCGTCGCCTGCATGCGGATTGCGATCACGCCATGGGGAAAAGAGGCGAAATATTCCTTCTTTATTTTTCGCCCAGCTGCGCAATATTGTTCCGTCACGATTCCTTCTTCCAAATCCAGCTGGCGGCGATAGGCAGTCTCAGTCCCATCTGCCGTCGATGTCTGTCCGGTCTGTGGACCAGCAGCACTGCCGCCCAGCGGGCTCGTGTCCCGATAGAAAATCTCCAGATCACCCAGTGCCTGATAGGGTCTCTCACCCTGGGGCATACCTGAGAACGCAAGACGGAGCAGATCCTCCGCCTCCGGTATCTTCCCACGAAGCAGCAAAGAACGCACCTCATCCAGGTGCTCTCTGGCATCTGGATTGACACGGTCCATAGGACCGCCATACCAGATACTGTCCTGATTTAAGGCAATGCGTTCCCCTTCTATACCCCCAAATATCATAGCGCCCAGACGGCCGTTTCCGATGGGAAGAGCTTCCTCCCATTTTCTTGCCGGATGATCAAACCATATTCTCTGCATCTCATTTATCCTCTCTCAAAATCCTATTTCTGGCTTTATTCTGTCCAACGAAATAATAAAGACTGGTCCAACATGGAAGCGTCAAAACGGTAATGCGCCGTGACCTTTCCCCGCTTCAGATAATCCTCTTCCCGTTTAGGCTGTCCTCCATTGTGAATGATATAGGGCTGTCCGCTTGCGTTTCGTTTATCCGACACAATTCCAATATGCCCATCATCGTTAAATATAACAATATCTCCAGGCTGCCATTCTTCAATCTTATCAGTGTCTATGGTAAGAGAAACTGCATATTCTTCAAAGAAGATATGTAAATTGACGACTCGCCTGAAATCGATGTTATCATCTCTTCTCTCGATTGCAGGGTAGGCTTCTGGTCTCAGGGCAATATCATGATCCACCATTTCTCTTAAATTGTATCCTGCGTTCTTAAATGCTCTCCAGACCACATCCGTACACACACCAATCTCATCCGGCGGAAATCCCCCATCATAATAGGAACCGTCATATCTGGGATGTTTTTCCGCATCCATTCTGGCCCCATACAGGATATCGGTATAATCGTCAATACCATTGCCGTTAAAATCCATTGTGCTTTGCAAGACTTCAATCCCAAAATCCTCGGCAGCATATGATCTTTGAGGCAAAAGGTTATATTCATATGCTGCGCAGAAACCAAGCAGGGCTGACAGAACTGCGACAAAAATGAGAACTCCAATTGCTATCTTCTTTTTCACGAATCGATACCTCCGGCGCTTTTATTACTCTCCTTGCAGCAATTCCTTTCAATACTAAAAATACTATACTATATTTACTTGTTCAGCAACCTTTTTGTTCTGGAATCCATTCCGCTCTTGATGTATAATCAAAAATGGTACGCCTGCAAATATGACAAGGATGGAAGCCTATGAATTTTGGAAAACTTGAGAAAAACATTATGGATATGATACTGGAAGAGCAGCTTAAGCTGGGCTATCGCAGGGAGACTATCCGCCTGTATTATCCTCTGCTGTCCCTGAACAGACTGCTGGAGACAGCCGATGACACGGAGCAGATGCACAAAACTCTGGACGCTTTCGGAGACTATGCAGAAGTCCGGCTTGGCCGTATACAGGTTTCCCACCAGAATGAGCGCTTTTGTCTTGCCGTGCCCGCCCAGGGTTCCGAATATGTACACATGCACATGGGAGATACTTCATTCATCCACGACTTTATCAACACTATCTCCCGGCACGGCGTGACCATGGAGGAAGTGCTTCAGCAATTCTACGACCATTCCGACAATGTCCATGTAGAAAAGCTGGAAAATGGGGAATTTGATTATCTTGTGTACTTCAAAGATGGAATACCCGATGATTTTCGGTACTGTCTCACAGACGAAGGCTGTCACATCATCTACCACCGTTTTACCATGGATGATTATAAAGACTTCCTAAGTTAACCCATGATTTTGGAGCATCTGTATAAGCAGCTACACCGGCAGTTCCACTGTAAAGGTCGTCATCTCGTCCGCACTCTCCGCCGTGATATTTCCCCCATGTAAAGTCACTATCTCTCTGGCAATGGCCAATCCCAAACCTGCACCTCCTGTGTTTGTATTTCTCGCATCGTCCATACGGAAAAATTTCTCAAAGATGGCATTCAACTTCTGATGCGGAATCGTTCTTCCCCGATTCTGAAAACGAATCTGTAAGGTCTCCCCCTGCCGTTCACATTGGATCACAATCTCAGAATCCGGATAGCTGTAGGCCACAGCATTCTTCAAAATATTGTTGAATACACGGGCCAGCTTCTCGCCGTCTCCCCATAGACATAAACCCTCGCCATTCTCAATCCGTACAGTATTCCCATGGGCAGTTAAAATGGGATAAAACTCGTCCACCAACTGTATCAGTAAAAATGACAAATCCACTGATTCCTCCTCCAGTACCATTTGCTGGAGATTGTACCTTGTAATCTCGAAAAACTCATTGATCAAACGTTCCAGACGTAAGGACTTGTCCAAAGCAATATGCACGTACTTGACCTTCTGCTGCGCCGGCATATCCGCAGCCTCCTCCAGGAGACTTAAATAGCCCACTACAGATGTCAGCGGCGTTTTCAGATCATGGGCCAGATAAGTGATCAGATCGTTTTTTCGGCTGGCTTCCTCCCGCAATAATTGTTCCTGCCTTTGGAATCCGGATTTGATTTCTGTCATCTGGGCGGATATTTCTGCATATTCCGGCGGAAAAACTTCCCGCGCCTCTCTGTCACTGTGCATATAATCCCCGATCATCTGTCCCGCCGCATGCAGGGCTTTTCGTACCCGGCTGGCACTGTACAGGATGGAAACGACCCTGACAGACAGCAGCCATAGAAAAACAACGATGATCAGGACTTCAACCATTAATCCTTTCACTTTGCTCCAGAGAATACTCTTGCGATAATACCCTGCCCCCGTGATGCCAATCGGCTCCCATTCCCGGGATACATAATTATTCTCAAACCAGTCCACAAAAAAACCGTTCATAAACTGATCCAAAACCACAAACAGCACCCTGCATATCAGGTAGCCGCCAAGCAGTATTAGTACGGTTATACCAAGACGTTGTAAATTAGTTTTAGCCTTCAATTCTGTAACCACACCCCCATACCGTTTTTATATATTTTGGATTTTCAAAGGAATCCCCCATCTTTTCCCGCAAATGCCGGATATGCACCGTGATCGTATTATTGTTTTTTGTATAATACTCGTCCTCCCAGATCAGATGGAACAATTCCTCTGCACTGACTACCTGCCCCTTCCTGGCACACAGGATCCGGAGAATAGAAAATTCCGTGGGCGTCAGATTGATCGGCTTTTCATTCAGGGAGCACTGATGGGTTTTGCTGTTCAACACCAATCCTGATACCGTGATCACATCCTCCTGTTCCCCGGAAGTGTTGTAACGCTTATACCTCCGCAACTGTGCCTTCACCCGCGCCACCAGCTCCAATGGCAGAAAGGGCTTTGTCATGTAATCATCCGCTCCCAGGGTCAGCCCGGTAATTTTGTCCGTTTCTTCTCCCCTGGCAGTCAGCATAATGACAGGATAATTATGCTTTTCCCGAATCCGTCTGCAAAGCTCCATACCGTTTATTCCCGGCAGCATCACATCAAGTATTGCCAGATCCAGCTGCTCCTGCCCGATGATTCCCAGTGCCGCCGCCCCGTCATAACACTTGAATATCTGATAGCCTTCGTTTTCCAAATACAGCCCTACCAAATCTGCAATTTCACGCTCATCATCCACGATCAAAATGTTTTCTCGCATCTGTTTCCAACTCCATCCCTTCATAAAAACTTAATCCCTTTTCAGCGTAACACACAAACGCCGAAAAAGGATTAAGATTTTCCTAAGATTCATATGAGTTATTCCTGCTTCAAAAGCTCCAGAATTTTCTCAAATTCCATGGCATGGGAAGCTTTGATCAGCACTGTGCAGCCGTCCGGTACATATTCCTTCCGCTCCTGCCTCAGGGCAGTAAGCAGCGCATCCAGATTGGGAAAATGAACGATATGCCCCGTCTCCTCAGCATGACCGCAGGCCGCCTGAAACATGTGCACAGAACGTTCTCCCACACAGAGAATACGGTCAATCCCCTTCTCCGCTGCATAAGTCCCCACCTGCTGGTGCAGCCCGGGCTCATTCTCCTCTCCCAGCCCAAACATATCTCCCAGGATGGCCACCTTTTCTGTGTCCGCCATAGCCAAGAGATCAAGGGCCGCCTTCATGGAGGCAGGATTTGCATTATAACAGTCATCGATCAGGGTGTAGTGTTGTAGCCGGATCAGGTTATTCCGCCCATCGACCGGCATGATCTTTTCTATCCCGGCAGCAATCTGCTCCGGTGTCAGCCCAAGGACTCCTGCCACACAGGCCGCCGCTGCTGCATTCAATACCATATGAATACCGGGCAGGGGCACATGAACCTCAAACGCCTCTTCTCCCATCCGGATCACAGCGTCACTGCCCCACAGTCCCTTGCTCACCACATCTGTGGCGTAAGCGTCCTGTCCCGGACCTCCTCCAAAACCAAAGAAATGAGGCCTATGCCCCTTTATCTCGCTGATAGCCGCCAGCTTATCATCCTCACCATTCAAGCAGATTTCCCCATCCTCAGCCATAAAATCAAAAATCTCCGATTTGGCCTTCAGGATACCGTCCCTTGATTTCAGATTGTCCAGATGACTCTGCCCAATATTAGTCATGACACATATGTCAGGTTTTGCCATCTTGCTGAGCCGGTGCATCTCTCCAAAATCGCTGATGCCCATCTCCACTACGGCCACCTGATGGGATGACTGAATCCGAAGAAGCGTCAATGGCACACCGATCTCATTGTTGAAATTACCTTCCGTTTTCAACACACTATATTTCTCCGCCAGCACTCCGGCGATAAACTCCTTTGTGCTGGTCTTGCCGGCGCTTCCGGTGATTCCCACAACCTTCACGTCCAGCTTCCCCCGGTAATATTCCCCAATCTGTTTCAAGGCCTGCAGAGTATCCTCCACCAGCACATAGCTGCCCCAGTCCGGAGCAGATTCCCCCGTCTCCTGTGCCAACTGTCCCGGCGTCTTGCTCACAACTGCCAGCACTGCACCCTGGGCAAAGGCTGAAGCCGCAAAGCAGTGTCCATCCACACGCTCACCGGGAGTGGCAATAAACACTGCTCCCTCTGTCACTTTTCTGGAATCCACCACGAAAGACATGACACTTGTGTCACTTTTCCCTTCGCCACTCAACACCAGTTCTCCACCGCTGGCCTTCGCTATTTCACCTATTGTCAAATTCATCGTCTCTCCCCGTTTCCCACTTATTGCTTCCACATACAGCTCACTCATACTGCTGTCTCCACTTTTTACTCATCACTTTCCAAACATGTTAAATATATACTTAGCTCCATACTTAGTTCCGGATAGCATTGTCCAGAATCCTCTGACACAGCTCTGCAAAGTCCATACCCGCCGCCGCAGCCTCCTGGGGCAGCAGCGAAGTGGCCGTCATTCCCGGCAGCGTGTTGGCTTCCAGACAGAACACCTCTTCCGACTCACTCATCATAAAATCAATCCTGGCATAGCTTTTCAGCCGCAGAGCCTGGAACACACGCTCCGCAATATCCTGTATTTCCAGGGTCTTCTCTTGGGAGAGCTCCGCCGGACAGACTTCCACCGCGCTGCCCGCCTGATACTTTGCTTTATAGTCGTAAAACTCCATCTTCGGTATCATTTCAATCACCGGAAGTGCTCTGCCGTCCATAATACCCACGGAAAACTCTCTTCCCTTTATGTACTGCTCAATAATGGCCTCATCGCCATATCGGAAGGCCTCCTCCTTGGCGGCCAGATACTCCTGCTCATTCCGTGCAATGCTCACGCCAACGCTGGACCCCTCACAGCTAGCCTTGACCACACAGGGAAAGGGGATATGTTCTGTCTCCCTCTCTCCTTTTTTTAGTCTGATCCCCGCAGGGGTTGGAATCCCATAAGCCTTGAAAATATCCTTTGAAATTCCCTTGTCCATGGCCATGGCGGAGCTGACATAATCCGTCCCTGTGTAAGGAATTCCCAATAGCTCCAAACAGGCCTGTATCTTGCCGTTCTCGCCGTTTGCTCCGTGAAGAGCAAGAAACACGCAGTCCGCCTGCTCACAGAGCTCCAGCACATTGGGTCCAAAAAATTTCTTTCCGCCATCCTTGCGCAATGCCCGCAGTGTCTCCGGATCCGGGCTCTTCTCGCCGATGGCTCCCACCTGGGCCGTCCAGTCTGTGTCACGCTCAAAAATATCCTCCAGCTCTCCTTCGTACCCAAGGTATACATCCACCAGAATGGCCTTATGTCCCCTGCTCTTCAGTGCTTTGTAAATCATGCTGCCCGAACTAAAGGACACGTCCCTCTCCGTGCTGTTGCCTCCTGCCAAAACTACAATCTTCATCAGCCATACCCTCGCTATTCCTGTGGAAAATCCACCGCATGGGCTGCCAGCTGAGTCAAAAGCAACAGATACCCGGATCTGTCAGTATCCTGCTCATAAAAACTCATTGACTCCAGATTTTCTCCCATGAGGTAATGCATGATCTTCTCCACAATGTTGGTATATTGATAAATATTCATGACATAGTTG
The DNA here is from genome assembly GCA_022511385.1 of Acetatifactor sp. Classification (GTDB taxonomy): domain Bacteria; phylum Bacillota; class Clostridia; order Lachnospirales; family Lachnospiraceae; genus Acetatifactor. The sequence goes on along the minus strand of JAFLRN010000035.1, from coordinate 5,750 downwards.
GCACATGACACTACAATCGCTCTCTTCAGCAATTCCCCGGAGCCGTTATTTCTGGCAGTCACCGGATGGATCATATCCTCATAGTGCGCAGATATTTCTTCCGCCCTGTCCATCAGTTCTCCAATAAATGCCTGGCACATGTCCACATCTACCTTTTGACGAGTGGCCATATAAGTCATAATACCATAGAGATAACCCACTTCCTCCCAATAGCTGCTATTGTTTTCAAAGAAGCTCTTGTAATCGGCAATCTGGTTTCTGTATGACTCTAAGCCTGTGGCCCGGTAAAGCTCCGTTAAAGCAAAAAAACTGTCGGCATCCTTGCTGATGGCATTCTGTACCTGGCCAAACACCGTGGAGGCACGCTTCAGGCAATCAGTTGCATACTGCCTGTCATAATTTTGATAATTAAAACTGAACTTGGCAAGAAAAGCCGCATATAAGGCTGTCTCCTCATCCTCCACCCCCGAGGATTCTTTATGGCTCACCCAGGTTTTCAGCACTTCCAACACATCCGGCAGCTTATCCTCATCCTCGTCCACAAACATGGAGCCATACCACTCAAAGGCTTCCAACAGATCCATCGCATCCGCTACCGACAAAGCACCTGTCGCACACTCCGCTGTCATAAGCTCATAGTTTTCATCAAAAAGTTCCTGGTAATACTGCTCTCGTATTTCAAATCTGTAAGACTGGCCGATCGTGTCACACTCCAGGTAATAACGGCCCTCCCTGGTAAAGCTGCTGAAATCCGCATAACCCAGATAGAGATTCAGCTCTTCGTTGTAGCGCACGCTGCTGATGGTGCCATTGTAAACCATCTCTCCGGTTTCCGCATCGATCAGCCGAAAGCCTTCCGGCAGTTCCAGCCCCTTTAATGCAGCCCGCTTTATATCCCACGAAGAATAGCCCCGCAGATCCACCAGTATATTGGCAGACATCTGCGGAACTGCATAATCAACAATCGGCGTGCTTTCCATGCTGGCAGCGGCTGCATATGGAGTTGTACCGCTCTCAGTCTCCGCCCGGTAACCGCAGCCCGTCATGGAAACAACCAATAGGATACCGCAGAGAAATGAGAAAAATCGTCTGTACTTTATCAATGTTATGCCTCCAAAAGTTATAGGTACATCTTACCACAGTTTCCCCCTGGAACGCAATTCTATTTACCTGCTTCGTACACAATCTCGCCATCTATGATGGTATATAGGGTCTCTGTGAACACTTCCATTGGATTGCCGTCAAAAATAGCCAGATTGGCATCCTTTCCCACCTCGAGACTGCCCATTCTGTCCCCCACACCACAGATATCCGCGGCGTAGATCGTCATGGCTTTGTAGCCCTCCTCCATAGGAAGTCCTGCCTTCACGGCCATACCCACACATAAGGGCAGCGACTGGATCAGGGAAACAGGATGGTCCGTGGTGATTGCTGTCATAACACCCGCACGGTTCAACACACCTGCGGTCTTAAATGCCACATTCTGAACTTCTATCTTACTGCGGCTGGCAAAGTCAGGTCCCACAATGGCTGGAAATCCCTCCGCTGCCAGCTCTTCCGCGATCAGATGTCCCTCCGAGCAATGGTCCAGAGTCATGTTCAGATCAAACTCTCTTGCAATTCGAATGGCAGTAAAAATATCGTCCACCCGATGCACATGGGCCTTCAGAGGAATCTCCTTATTCAGCACCGGCAGCCAGCATTCGAGAGTAAAGTCTTGCTGGAAGGTTTCTCCCTGCCTGGCCGCATTCTCTTTGTCCCTGGCATACTGTCTGGCTCTGCTCAATTCCTTCCGCAGCATGCCGGCAATGGCCATTCTGGTGGATGGACTTTTCCCTTGGCCGGAATAGTTTACCTTGGGATTTTCTCCGAAGGCCACCTTCATTGCTGCAGGGGCCTTCACGACTAAGTCATCCACCCGGCGCCCACTGGTCTTCAGCAGTGCGAACTGACCGCCCACCACATTGGAACTGCCGGGGCCTATCATAGCCGTGGTAATCCCCGCCCGCAATGCGTCATCAAAGGCTGCGTCCATGGTATTAACGGCATCGATGGCCCGAAGCCACGGCGTTATGGGATCCACTGTTTCATTGCAGTCGTCTCCCTCCATGCCCTTCTTTTCCTCTGTGATTCCCATATGGCAGTGGGCTTCAATAATGCCGGGCATTATGATCCCATCCTGTATTTTCAATACTCTCTCATGAGCAGCGGGATGAACTTTGAACTCATCCCGCCTGCCGATTTCCGCTATTTTCCCATTCACGAGGTGAATATATCCATCCTCGATATCCTCACCTGCCATGGTTTTTATGATTCCACCCAGTATATACATTTACAATCCCTTCTTGGCACCATTCAAATTTGCTGTCCCTGCACCGGTCTAACGGAACAGGGTGGAAGGATCTATGGCCGCTCCGTTTACAGTGACTTGCAGATAAAGGTTATTGCCTTCCCGCACATAGTACTTTGTGGTTTTTGCCACAGTGGCAAGGGTGTCGCCGGCATTGACATAGCTGCCCAGCGCCACTTGGATATCACGCAGCTGACCATAGGTAATTTCATAGCCGTCTCCCAGGTCCATAGTAACTGCATGACCTAACTCTGCATTCTGGAATATTCTGACGACCTTACCTTCAGCACAGGCTGTGACAGCTGTTCCCTCCGGAGCAGAAATCACCATCGCCTTGCTCCTTTTGTATTGATCCAGCGTTTTAAAGTACACACTTGAGGTCGTGCTGAAGGGAATCAACACCTCAAGCTCTCCTGCCAGCGGCTGAAGCAGCCCTTCGCTCTCAGAAAAGTGCAGTTCCCGGACCGCCACCACATTCTCACCCAGCGCATCCTGGTTAATTATTGCCGCAGATTCGTTCATAGAAAGCTCTGCAGGCTCCGCAGAGTCATCCGGCTCCTGGGATGGTTGTTCCGTCTGTGCAGCCGTCTCGTCCTCTGCAGGTCCTTTCGGTTCTTCCGTTCCAGCCGTTCCTTCCGCTGCATCCGGCTCATCCCGGCCGTCCGTCAGGCCCGGAATTTCTATCAGGTTAGAGTCCACCTCCATAGATGGGGCATCCAGGTCACCCTCCAGACCGTCGAGCGCTCCTCCCAGAAGGCTGTCATCCCCCTGGTTATTTCCCGCAATCTCCTGAATCTTATCGTCCACATTGTTTTCCAATACTGAAAAATCTATGGTGTAGCCGTCATTTTCGGACTCCTGATCCCTGGACTGCATATACACCCCCGTCATAGTCAGTGCTGTAAGCACAAAGACTGACGAGGCAATCATAATGATTCGTTCCTTTTTTGTGTTGTCTTTTCTATTTCTTCTCATTACTGGTTTCCCTTCCTTTTCGCGCTTGATTTGTGTTATAAGAAAGCATAAAATGTTTTTCTTGCTACCAGTTTGCCCGAATCAAAGGGAATTATACAAAAACAAACTGCTCCAGCGCTGTTTACGTTGAAGCAGTTTGAAAAAAATGTTATGAACTTACAAATCACGCGGAATAAGAGTGTTTCACCATGTCCACATGCTGAACGGTTCCCACATTTCCGTTTTCGTAGAGAAAAACGCCGGTATTCCGCACAACACCTTTGGCGCTTCCGTCCATAGCCTGTTGCGTAAAATCCGTACTCACATTCTGCAGGCAGATAGCACCTACGCCCGCTTCAGCCAGACTGTAAAGCACATCCTTTCCGTTCTCGTCCTTGCACCAGATCTTTAGTTTGGACCAGATCTCATCGTCCTCGTCAATCCAGCCGTCACCGTCATCGTCGTACTGGGCCAGATCCTTGAAGCCGTTGCCGCTGGCTGTGCCGAACAATTCAGTACCATCGTTAATAACGCCGTCTCCGTTCTTATCCAGTGCCAGGAAGCCGCTGCCGGAACCCAACTGATTTACCTCATCCAGGACTCCGTCTCCGTCAATGTCAAAATAAAAGGTCTGATCAGAAATATCCGCTACGTCACCGTTTAAATTAATCACCAAAGGATCTGTCAGCTGAAGCTGGGTCATCTGGAGCTCTTCCTGATAATACTGCTGAAACTCCCGGCTCATACCAACATTTATGTTGAAATTGATCTCTCTGCCGTCCGCAGTATGCACAGTACCCTGAGTGGAGAAAAAGGTCGACTCCGACTCATAATAGGAGCTCTCCTGATAATAATTCCACTGCTGGATCTGTATGGGCTGAAGCTCTACCGGCTGCAGCTGAAAGTTACTCCGCTTGTTTCCAAAAAACAGATCCAAAATGTAATTGACGGTGTGGTTTCTGATGGTGTTATAGGTCTGGCTTGGCGTGCTCCTGATGGGCAGGCGGATACCAAATCTCTGGAGACGGTTCTGCAATTCCTCCAGCCTTTCTTGCTGCTGGGAAGTCAGTTCGGAAGTATCCCCTTTCGTTTCGTTTCCATCTTTGACTGCTGTGTTAAGGGCATTATTGCCCTGTGTCAGGCCTCCCCGATAATCCGTTACCGAAAAGCGCGTGACTGTTGTGTGAGAAGCCCTATAGCTTCTGGCGGATTCCATTCCTACTACGCTGGAATCAATTCTCAATCCTCTCTTCTCTCTCCTTAATGTCCACCCATTCTGTCATGCCAGGCACAGCTCCATCCTCCCTGGTGCCGCTGTCCTCACACTGCAGAACTTTTTGGTTTCCATCCCTGTCCCCCCGCGTTCACAACAAAGTGTCATTATTCGCGTAAAAAAAGATGGTATTTTTTGGAAATATCCTTTTCCCGCAAAATACCATCCGTGGTGTCCATATTTTTACTCGGTAACGGCTGGCCTAACCGTTTTCCTGTAATAGATATATCGACACAACTTTATTATTCTTTAGCTTAAACCCCTTCTTTTTCCTCCAAATCCTCTCCGCCTGCTGTTTCCGCTTCGGGTGACGTATTTTTAGAAGATTCAGGTACACGCAGTTTCTGTGCAGGTCTTTTATTTCCCTGCTTTAAGGCTTGAATCAATCTCCCAGCCATCACCTGGGCCAACATGTCCTTATGCACTGCCAGATTTGATCCCAAGGGATTGATGATAATGCCCTGCGCTGGGCACAGATTGCCTTCCGCATCTTTTTGCATCAACATACCTATATAGTCATCAAATGCCAGTGCAAAGACAGGGCAGGGTCGGTTTTTTTCAACCCACAACTGATATTCCGCATCATCGGTGAAGCCCATAAAATATTTTCTTCCATCCGGTGCCGGCAGCATGAGGAACTGTACCTTACTGTCGGGAAGAAGCTTCAGATTACCTTCTTCGTCCTCCTGGGGAGCAGGATCGACCAGAGCGGGAGCAAGAAGGCTTGCCTTCAACAGCTCCGTTAAAAACATATTGCAATGTTCCACTGTGTCCTCTGCCTTCAGCAGCTCGATACTGCCCACCAACATGGGATTGGATACGGATTTATTAAATTCCATTGGTTCTCCCTCTAAGTCTTTACTTATTCATGCACGATCTGGTTCGGCCCGCTTACACCCTGTTATAGTTGATCAGACATCCCTTCAGAATAATCTGCCTCTCCTCGTCGGTCAGCTCGCCCAGCCTCAGTTCAAAGCTGTTCAGTCCGCTCTCGCCAACCACATAGGCGGTAATCACCTCGGCCTTCTCCTCCACAGCCCTCTTGATTCCGGGGATAAAGAGATAGTCCAGATTCTTGAAGGGCAGATCACCCTCCTTGATCAGGAAGGGCAGCATACCCCAGTTGATCAGGTTGGAGCGGTAGCGCTTGGTGGCGTACTCGTTGGCAATGTT
>JAFLRN010000034.1 GCA_022511385.1 Acetatifactor sp. | reverse complement strand
CGAGCAATGAGCCAAGTATGGGCGCTTGCGCACATATTTGGCGAATGCCGCGAGGTATTTGATTTGTCTGAGGATTCACAGAATCACTTTATCATAAATCCATCAGGAAAGAAAGAGGAGCAGAGCAAAACCGGGAGAAGCTTCTAAAGAAACCTTTATATTTTCTTAGGAAATACACAATAGAAAGTTAATCTGTTGGCGCCCTCCAGCCTCTATGATATAGGAGACAGGAGGGCGTGAACAAATGAACTCACAAGGAAACAAAACGACGGCTCACAACAGGAAAGCAGGGAGGAAAAGGGAGCGAAGAGGGCAGAAGCTGCGTATACTCTGTTATGTTATATTGACGGGGCTTTGCTGTTTCTGTATCTGGAGATTGGAGACCGGGAGGGACCGCAGTCGGGAGAAGCCAACGCAGTCTCATAAGGTGATATTTTCGCTGGACTCTCTTTCCAGCAAGTATGCTGTTCTGATGGACGGGGAGACCGGGAAGGTGCTGGAAGAGAAAAACGGCCGGGAGAAGATATATCCCGCTTCTATGACAAAACTGATGACGGCACTGGTGGCGGTTGAGCATACGGAGAACTGGGATGCAGTTATAGAAATTCCCAAGGAAATCTTTGCCCGGCTTTATATGGAGCACGCTTCGCTGGCAGGATTTGAGCCGGGAGAGAAAGTATCGCCGGAGGACTTATTATATGGGATGCTGCTGCCATCCGGGGCCGAGTGCTGTACCGTTTATGCCATGTGGCTGGCAGGAGACGAGGAGACCTTTGTAGAATGGATGAACGAGAAGGCGGCGGAACTGGGAATGGAAAATACTCATTTTGTGAATACTTCCGGGCTTCATGATGCTCAGCATTATTCCACGGCAGAGGACATAGCAGTCCTTATGTGTCAGTGCCTGCAAAACGAAACACTTCGTTCCGTATTGTCAGCAGATATTTGCCAGACCGGTTCCACCCCGCAGCATCCTCAGGGCTTGGCCTTGGAGAGTACATTGTTTCAGGCTGTGGCAGAACACAGCAGTCTCACGGAAAAGCTTGAGGAAATGAAAGGTGCAGGGGCAGTTCTGCTCGGCGGAAAGACTGGCTACACCTCCCAGGCAGGCCTGTGTCTCGCGAGCTTTGCCAATGTGGACGGTAAGGAGTATATTCTTGTGACAGCGGGAGCGGAAGGAAATCACTATACAGCTCCCTTACATATTGAGGATGCACTGGCACTGTATCGACAGATTGCAGAGATGAATTAATCAAAGAATTCCTTCTTCAACTCAAAGTATCGCGCCGATATGATGCCGCTCACATGGCTGCCCAAATTCTTTTTCACATCCTTTTCCAGCTTGTCAATGTAAACAGGCTCCTGAAATTCGATGACGACCTTCGCCTTTTTGATCTTTGGCAGATGGTCCTCAAACACTCCGGCGGAATTGACAATTACCATCGGCACCACCGGTACTCCGCCTCTTTCCGCAATCTTAAAGCTGCCGTCGTGAAAAGGCAGAAACGTGTCGTTTACCTTGTTGCGGGTGCCTTCCGGAAAAATGCACAGGGAGATCCCGTTTTTCGCTTCCTCGGCACCCCTCAGAATCGTTTTTAGCCCCTCTTTGATGTTATCCCGGTCCAGGAAAAGACAGTGGATGTTTTTCATCCACAGGTTCAGCAATGGCCATGTCCGCATTTCCGCTTTTGCCACATATCCTGTCACCCGTGGAAAGAGAGAGAGGGTGAGTACAATATCAAAATAGCTGCGGTGATTGCCAACATAGAGCACAGCAGTATCCCTGGGAATCCTTTCCGTGCCACGGACGATCAGATTGGTGCCTGCAAGCCTGACAATACAGCGAAAGCCCCAGCCCACGATGGCCTTGGAACTCCTGTCTTTCAGACCGGGATTAAATTTGCCGATGATCCACTCTACAAGGAGCACGGGGATTGACAGAATCAGGTATAGCACAAGATAGGTCACAATAATAATGAATCGCAGCATGTTTATTCTTTCTCCAATTTTTCATTCATTGTCAGCGGGACTTAAGCCTGCAACAATCTTATCATAAAAAATATTATGTGTACATAGAATAGAGCAAAAGAATAAAGGTTTATGTGGGGAAACATTGAAAAAACAAAAAATGAGTCATTTAAAAGCAAAGATTTTGCTGTGCATAGCCATGGCGGCAGCTACCCTGCTTCTGGCTGGCTGTACGTTTCTGAGCGAAGAGACCATAAAGCTGCGCGACCTTGATTTCACAGTGCTCAGCGAGGAGAAGGTACCTGAGGAGCTGTTGACCATCATAGAAGAGAAAAAAGCTTCACCTTTCCAGATTACATACAGTGACAACGAATATCTGTACATATGCGTGGGTTATGGAGAGCATGAAACAGGGGGTTACAGCATTGCAGTAAATGAGCTTTATCTGACAGAGACAAATATCTGTGCCAATACCAGCCTTCTGGGTCCGGATGCCTCTGAGAAGCCCAACAAAACGCCGTCCTACCCCTATATTGTGATAAAAACAGAATATCTGGATCAGACAGTCATTTTTGAATAAGCATTGGGCTTAAGTTGTATAATTTGCAAAAAAGAAACATTTTTGATGGAACTTTGATGTTTTACTTTCTTATGATAGGGGCAGAATAACAGTACGGACGGCTTGAAATGTAGGGCCGAAGAGAGACGGAATGTGAGGATACGCTCAAAATGAACAGAAAATACCATCAGAAGAAAGTAGCAGCAGTCGCAATGACGGCTTTTCTCCTGGCATCAGCTCTCACGGGCTGTGCCGGGGATGTGCCTGACGAAAACCGGGTGGTGGCAGTCCAGCCTTATGATCCCAATGACATGTCAAATTTGTTGGCAGATAATTCATCCGGGTCGGCGACTGACAAGGGAAATGGCAATAATATCGGCAGCCTGCCAGGAATGGCTGACACGCTGGCGGACTCAGATACACCATCTGCTTCGTCGGAACCGCCCAAACCCTCTGTGGAGCCCTTTGTGGACAAGCTGACACAGGAGGGAGTGGGCTGGGGGTTAAGCTTTGGTGAGTCCGGCACACAGCCTGTGGGGAATGCCTCCCGGGAGGAGTTGGGCCAATACGATGCTTACTTTATGGACGATGGCAGTGAAAAGGTGATCTACCTGACCTTCGACTGCGGTTATGAGAATGGCAATACGGAAGCAATCCTGAACGCATTGAAGGCGCATGACGCTCAGGGCACCTTCTTTGTGGTGGGTCATTACCTGGAGAGCGCTCCGGAGCTGGTAAAGCGCATGGTGGAGGAAGGACATGCAGTGGGGAATCACACCTACCACCACTATGACATTAACACCCTTGATGAAGCAGCTTTTCAGGAGGAAATAAAAGAGGTGGAGGATAAATTTCTTGAGGTGACGGGGGCGGAGCTCTCCCATTTTTATCGTCCGCCTGAGGGGAAATGTGGTATCACGAATCTGAAGCGGGCGCAGGCATTAGGGTATCGCACGATTTTCTGGAGCCTGGCTTATGTGGACTGGGACACGGAGAATCAGCCGACCCATGCAGCTGCCCTGGATAAGCTTACCAGCCGAATTCATCCGGGAGCCATCGTCCTGCTCCATAACACCTCCCAGACTAATGGGGAGATATTGGATGAGTTACTGACAAAATGGGAGGAGATGGGATACACCTTTTTGCCTCTGAGTGATTTGGGGCCATAAGGAACAAAATAATGTCTGTTTTCGGGAGCTGCATCTTATGCGGCTCTTTTCTTTTTGGGGAATTCATGGTAAACTAAATGAAACGAAATATGATGGAGGCGCCTATGCTGCTGATCAAAAATGGCTATATGATCGATCCCAAGTCCGGCAGGGATGGAAATTATGATATTCTGACAGAAAAGGACCGAATCCTGAAAATAGGGAAGAATCTGGAGCCTCCTGCGGGTCGTTGCAAGGTGATCAATGCAGAGGGGCTTCTGGTGGCGCCGGGGCTGGTGGATGTGCATGTGCATTTCAGGGAGCCCGGCTTTACCCAGAAGGAAGATATTACTACCGGTGCAGCGGCGGCGGCAAAAGGCGGCTTTACCTCGGTGGTGCTGATGGCAAACACAAAGCCCTCGGTGGATAACAGGGAGACTTTGGAGTATGTGCTGAACCGGGGCCGGGAGACGGGGATCCATGTGTATTCCTGCGCAAATGTGACAGTGGGAATGCAGGGGAAGGAACTGACTTCCATGAAGGAGCTGGCGGCAGCGGGCGCGGCGGGATTTACCGATGATGGCATTCCGCTGATGGATGAAAAAATTGTGAGAGCGGCGATGGAGCATGCAGCCGCCCTGGATCTGCCTATCAGCTTTCATGAGGAGGATCCCAGTCTCATTTCAGAAAATGGCATTAATCGCGGGGAAGCCAGTGAGAAACTGGGTATTGGGGGATCGCCCAGGGAAGCTGAGATTACATTGATAGAGAGGGATCTGAAGCTGGCGCTGGAAACAGGAGCCAGCATCAATATCCAACACATCAGCACCGCGGAGAGCGTGGAACTGGTGCGCAAGGCGAAGGAAATAGGTACAAATATTCATGCGGAAGCCACGCCCCATCACTTTACCTTGACAGAAAACGCAGTGGCGGAGTATGGCCCCCTGGCAAAAATGAATCCGCCTCTACGCACGGAGAATGACAGGATGGAAATTATTCGGGGGCTGGTGGACGGGACCATCGATTTGATTGCTACCGACCATGCACCCCATACCGCCGAGGAAAAGTCAAAGCCCATCACTGAGGCGCCCAGCGGCATCATCGGCCTGGAGACGGCGCTGGCGCTGGGAATTACGGAGCTGGTGGACAAGGGATATCTTACCATGTGCCAGCTGCTTCGGCTCATGAGTACCAACCCGGCAGCCTTGTATCATTTGGATGCAGGATATCTGGAGGAAGGCGGTCCGGCGGACCTGATCCTGATCGATACCTATGCCCAGGTGATCCCGGGAGGCTATGCTTCTAAAGCAGACAATTCCCCCTTCACAGGCTGGAGCTTGAAGGGGAAGGTGGTAAGGACAATTGCCTCCGGCGTGGAGGTTTATGCGGCAAAGTGATCTTGTTGCATCTTCAGCCGAAAGAAGCGGAAAGAAAGGATTTATCTAAAATGAAGAAACGCGTATGTGCAGAGATTCTCAGTCAAAGTGAGATTGCACCAAATATTTTCGAAATGTGGATCAGGACAGAACTGGCGGAGGAAGTAAAGCCGGGGCAGTTTATCGGCGTTTACACCTGGAACAACAGTCTGCTGCTTCCACGCCCCATCAGTATCTGTGAGGTGAGCGAAGACAGGACGGCTCTGCGCATTGTCTATCGGAGAGGGGAGAAGGGGACGGGAACCTATGAGATGTCCCAGTATGCTCCGGGCAGCACATTTTCCAATATCAATATACTGGGGCCTTTGGGAAACGGTTTTCCCTTGGAGAAGGGAGAAGGAAAAACGGTGTTCCTCATAGGCGGCGGCATTGGCATACCACCCCTGGTGGAGCTGGCAAAGCGTCTGAAGGCTGAAAAACATGTCATTGTAGGTTATCGGGATCGAACTCAATTCTTTCTAAAGAACGATTTGGAGCAATATGGCCAGGTATACATAGCTACCGAGGACGGCAGCAGCGGTACGAAGGGAAATGTCATGGATGCCATCCGGGAGAATGAACTGGAGGCGGACGTAATCTTTGCCTGTGGGCCCATGCCCATGCTCCGGGCCATTAAGGCCTATGCGGCGGAAAAGGGCATACCGGCGTATATTTCCCTGGAGGAGCACATGGCCTGCGGTGTGGGGGCCTGCCTGGGCTGCGTGGTGAAGACCAAGGAGGTCCATCACCACACATACGTGAACAACGCCAGAATCTGTACGGATGGGCCTGTATTTGAGGCGTCGGAAGTTGAGATTTAGTGCGACACTGAAGCAATGTGCCTTCAGTGCCAGCAGCATGGCTTGCCCTGTGGGCAGCAGAAAAGAGGAGATATGAATACACAGACAACAATCGCGGGTATCACCTTTAAAAACCCGGTGATGACAGCATCCGGTACTTTTGGCTCCGGCATGGAATACTCGGAATTTGTGGATTTGAATAAGTTGGGTGCCGTAGTCACAAAGGGTGTGGCAAACGTTCCCTGGCCCGGGAATCCAACTCCCAGGGTGGCAGAGGTCTACGGCGGCATGCTGAACGCCATTGGTTTGCAAAATCCTGGAGTTGATGTATTCATGGAGCGGGATATTCCCTTCCTGAAACAGTTTGACACAAAAATAATCGTCAATGTCTGCGGAAAGACCGTGGAGGATTATGTGGAAGTGGTGGAGAAACTGGGAGACGAGCCCGCCGTGTCCATGCTGGAGATCAACGTCTCCTGTCCCAACGTAAAGGAGGGGGCAATCGCCTTCGGCCAGAAGGCGGGTGCTTTGGCTGAGATTACCCAGGAGGTGAAGCGCCATGCGAAGCAGCCCATCATCATGAAGCTTAGTCCCAATGTCACCGATATCACAGAGATGGCCAAGGCGGCAGAAGCTGCGGGAGCGGATGCTCTGTCTCTGATCAACACCATCACGGGCATGAAGATTGACATCCACAGGCGGAAATTTACCCTGGCAAACAAGACAGGAGGCTTAAGCGGTCCTGCCATCAAGCCTGTGGCTGTGCGCATGGTTTACCAGGCAGCCCGGGCGGTGCATATTCCGATTATCGGTATGGGCGGCATTGCTACCGGGGAAGATGCCATAGAATTTCTGCTGGCGGGGGCAAGCGCCGTCAGCGTGGGTGCCATGAATTTTGTGGATCCCTATACAACCGAGAAGGTGATCCAGGGCATTGAGGATTATATGAAGCGGTATCATATTGATAATTTGAACGACCTGATTGGAGCGGTTGAGGGTTAAACTGTAACATAATTTTAGAAATACCTTCATATATATACTTATATCAGTATATGTTTGGAGGTATTTTTTTGTGGAGCTGATCAGAAGAAACATACATATGGACCGTGTAAGAGCGGAAGCGGTCACCCAGTTTACCCTGGAAGATGATGTGAACATACCTGAGAATAAGCCGGACGTGAGTACCCTGAACCTGGAGAAGGGAGAGCTGGTCATTGATGAGATCAGGCCGGGGACGGACTGCGTCACGGTAAAGGGACGGATAAGCTACGTGATACTGTATCATACCACGGAGGATGGCAGCTGTCTTGTGGTATTGGATGGGAAACTGCCCTTTGAGGAAAAGATCAATCTGCAGGGGGCAATGCCCACGGATACTGTGGATGTGGAGGGGGAAGTGGAAGATCTGACGGTGGGAACCATTAACTCCCGAAAGCTGAACGTCCAGTCCCTTGTTACCCTGACGGCCAGGGTGGAAGAGCTTTATGACGAAGAGGCACCCATTGCCATCCATGGAGAAGAGAAAGCGGAATACCGCCAGATGCCCATTGATCTGGCACAGATCTCCATCTGTAAGAACGACATTTTCCGAATTAAGGAGGAGGTGGCGCTTCCTTCCAATTATCCCAACATCTTCCAGATCCTCTGGAGCAACATTTCCCTGGGGGATGTGGAGTTCAAAGCTATGGAGGAAAAGCTGACCATATCGGGCGACGTGCATCTCTTTGTCCTGTATGGGGGCGAGGGAGAGGATCATCCCATTCGCTCCTTTGAGACAACACTGCCCTTCAGCGGTGTGCTGGAATGCCATGGCTGCAGGGAAGGAATGCTGCCGGATATCCGATATCGTCTGGGCCAGCAGGAGCTGGCTGTGCGGCCGGACTTTGATGGGGAGGAGCGCAGCATCGGCCTGGAGCTGGTGCTGGATATTTCCATCCGTATTTACGAGGAGGAGAAGCTTGATATCATCTCAGATATATATGGTGTATCCAGTGAGATCAGTACAGTGACTCACCGGGCAAATTTGCGCAGATTGCTTGCCAGGGTGACGGGAAAGACAAAGGTCACGGATCGTATTCACGTTACCGGAGGAAGCGTGCTGCAGCTGCTTCACAGCGAAGGCAGCGTGACCCTGGAGCAGCAGAGTACTGTGGAGAACGGCATTCTTCTTCAGGGAAGTTTGTCCGTCAAGGTGCTGTACATCACCGGGGAGGATGACGCACCCTATGGCTGTGCACAGGCCCAGATACCCTTCCACTATACCCTGGAGGTGCCTGACATTGCCCCGGAGGATCTTGGAAAGGTGCATGCGGAAGTGGAGCAGCTTCAGGTGACGATGCTGGATGGAGAGGAGATGGACGTGAAGGCAGTGCTCTGCTTCTCAACGGTAGTGTTCAAGAACATCCCCGTGGAACTGATCAGCCAGGTGACAGTCTCCGAGCTGGACAGCAGCAAGATGAGCAACCTGCCGGGTATGGTTATGTATATCGTAAAGCCGGGCGATAATCTGTGGAATATTGGTAAGAAATATTATGTGCCAGTAGAGACGCTCCGTGAATTGAATTCTCTTGACAATGACGAGCTGATGCCGGGACAGAAGCTCTTGATCGTCAAGGGCGGCTGAGTGACTGCAAACTAATTTTGTCAGAGGATATAGGTAGAACGAAAAAAGAGGCTGTCGCCTGCGCGGCAGCCTCTCTGCATGTTCAAAGTTCTAGATGGATTTAAGAATTTCGGGATTGAAAAGCTTCCCTCAATGTTTCCATTGCCCCTCTGACGGATTCCATGAATTCATTCTTCAGACTGTCAATATCCAGCTCATCATGGATTGAATCCAGAATTTCTTCCTGCAGATCTTCCAGTTCGTCCCGCAATTCTTCTGAGATTTCAACCCTCATATCTTCGAAGGATTCTCGGAAGTCGGAAACGAAATCTGCTCCATGCATGGAATAGAATGCCTGACCATTTCCTGATGCGGTGTTGGAAGCATTTTTATCTTGTGCCCGCGCCAGATTTTCCGTGGAATACCACCTGTTGTCAGATGGCCAGCCGTCCTCGAAAATAATGTTATGACGCTGCGGTCTTTGCTTCTCATAGGGGTCGGTAACATCCTCCAGGTCCCTGTATACATCAGGTTCCTCTGCTTTCATCAGTGCCATAGGTGCCCGGTCGGCCACAAACTGGAACTGAGTATATCTTGCCTGTGTTGTGGTAAAGGGTATGTCGTAATACTCCCAGCCGTTGTATTTTTTCAAAGGCTTGATATATGCACGGTTCAATCGGTAGCATAATCCGGTCTCAAACTCCTTGACAGAAGCGGTGACATTGTCATCCGTAAACAGGATCTGCAGCTGACAGGTCTCGTCACTTCGGTCATTTTCGCCCCCATTCAACCAGAATACCAGATGGTATTCGGTGTTTGGTTCAAGCGCTTGAAAACCGTTTGTAACGTGACTGATGCAGCCCCAATCCCATGCGCCCACAGATAGTATCTCTACCATACTGGGGGCGGAAGGGATGGCTCCTGCCAGCGGGTTGCTGATCACGAAGCGATCGCAGACGGTTTTACTGCCTCCGTCAGGATTTCTACGCCATTCCTTAGGGTTAATTGTAATAAAATTCATATGATCCATCTCTATGTCCTCCATATTTTCATATGTCGGGCACTGCTTGTACAGACGGATTACCTGGTCGGAAACAAACTCTGCCCGACACTTCTTTACAAGTCCCTTTGCTCTTTTTGGATAGGTATAACCAATCACTGTGCCGTGCTCGTCCAGAACACGTACAGTCTGTCCGTTTTTTTCCATGGGTGTCCTCCCCGGATTGATTATCAGTGTATCTGCGTTTTTGGCGATGGGTGTCTTCCCCGGATACAGTACTATTTTACTGGAAAATGGGGGAGAAGTCAATTGCGGAGATGTGAATCCAGGGTGAAAACTGCTGTTTGTGACGCCTTTACATGTCGGATACCAGCGAGTGACGCCTAGCCCTGGCAATATTCCACCGGCAGACACGCTCCCGCTTGAAAAACACGTAGCAGTACTAGGCTCGAAAGTACCTCGCCAAGTGCTGACGTGTTTTTAACAGTCTGCCGGAGGAACATTGCCAGGGCTGGGCTGTTTTGTAGCGAAGTGTGCATGGTAACCTAGTAACAGTTACTTTTTGTCAAGTTTCAGGTATCCGCCTCCCGATACCGTCACTCGCGGAAAACTAGTTATAAAAATTATCATAAAAAGAGCTGTACACCTTTTGGCATACAGCTCCGTGCATTCTGTATTCTTGATAAGTGCCCACCCATTACTTGGTAGGATCAGTGGTCTCCTGAGCAGCCTCAGTAGCCTTCTTGGCAGTCTCAGCCATTTCGTCAAACTTCTTCATCACTGCATCGTAGGTTTGCTTGGAAATGTCAGGCAGGGAACCGCCCCAGGTCTTTTCAGCTTGAGCATAACCCTTCTTGAAGGCCTCGCGCATCTCCTCAATCTTGTCAGGATCTCCGCCAGTCAGAGCATTTGCGAACTGAATGATTCTGTCGGAGGTCTGCTTAACACCCCAGTAGCCGTCCTCAGCAATATCAGCCTGAGCCTGCAGCTTGGTAGCAGGGTCTACAGTATAATTGCCGGAACGCAGGAACTGCCAGATATCGTTGGCTTTGCCGTAAGTATTAGCCTGTCCGCTCATCATCTTTTCAACCAGGCTGCGCAGCTGTGCGGTACGTGCCTCAGCGTCTGCCTTCAGTTTGTTGATCAGATTGGTATCAGGCGTATAAATCTTCTTTGTGGAAGCAGCCTGTGACTCAGTGGAAGGCTCATATACAACGCCGGAATCCTTCTGCTTGTCATCAGTGGTATCTGCAGCTTTTGTTGTTTCATCAGCGACTTTGTTCTCATATGTGGAATAACTGTAGGCAGCCGCAGCCTGTGTTGATGTAACTCCGTTTACACTCATATTAATCCCTCTTTCTGGCGTAAAGCGCCGTTTCTACCCGTCGCCGGGCGCAACATCGTCCATGATTGTATCATTAATATCGGCTGGTTGGACCGAAAAGTTTACCCTAAATTTTGGATTTTTATGTAAATATTACAGTAGGAGATAATTCGTTCCTGCTCTGTCAGGGTGTAGTCAGCTGTAATCTCCAGATAGTCCTTCTGGCGCTGCGATTTTAAGGAATTCGTGAGTATGCCAAGTCTCAGCAGACCGAAGGGAGTGAGATAATCCGTTTTATATTCCCGGCCCGGTTCAAAGACCATACAGGTATTGACTGCCCCTTTTTTGGTCAATTCCAGCAGGTTGTTTTTATGTTTTATGACGTTTTTGGTCAGGCTGCCATCTTCAGATTTTTCCTCGTAGAGAATATAAAGGCTGCCGTTCCGTTCATAGAATTCCGCGTTGGCAGACAGTTCTGTCACAGTTTCGTTGCCTGAAGGATCCCGCTGTCGTCCGACCAGGGTGAGCTGAACCAGATGATTCATTTTTACCGTGTCCTTCCAATCCTGTCTCGTGGCTGAACAGCAGGATTGTATTAATCAGTATTCCTCAATGTTCACAGCCTTGGCAGAGAGAATACCATACTTAATAATGGAGTTGGCAAAGCGGACGAATTTTTCCGCCTTGTCGCTGACGAAAAACCTGTACTGGTTGGCACCAAGGCCTGGGGGATCATCGTTCAATAAGTGCAGTGACTGTAGCATGCTTTTCAACTCCAAAGCCGTCTCATAAGCCGGGTTGACCAGCGTTACCCTGTCTCCTACGATTTTTCCAAGAGTGGAACGGATCAGGGGATAATGGGTACAGCCCAGGATCAGGGTGTCGATATCAATATCGATGAGTTCCGCCAGATAGCGTCTGGCAATTTCGTCTGTGACGGGATCCTCCAAAAGCCCTTCCTCCACCAGAGGCACAAAGAGCGGGCATGCTTTGCCATAAATCGTTACATTTGTGTTCAGCTTACTTATGTATTCAGTATAGATCTGACTGCCGATAGTGGCTTCCGTGGCTATGACACCGATGCGGCCATTGCGGGTGACATCCAACGCGGCTTTTGCACCGGGCCTTACCACGCCGATAATGGGGATGTCGATATCCTGTTCCAGGGTATCCAAGGCATAGGCGCTGGCCGTGTTGCAGGCCACAACGATTGTCTTTACCTGGAAGGTGCGCAGGAACCGAACGATCTGTTCGGAATAACGGATGACAGTTTCCTGGGATTTGCTTCCGTAGGGAACCCGGGCAGTATCACCGAAATAGACAATTCTCTCGTTGGGAATCTGCCGCATGATTTCCCGGACCACGGTCAGTCCGCCTACACCGGAGTCAAACACGCCGATGGGTGCATTTCCCCGCAGCTCTCTATTTGTTTCCATGATTCAATGCCTCCAAAAGTGCGCCCAAATCCGTAAAAAGCTTGCTGCGGAATGTGATTCTGTCCGGCCCGGCGTTTAGCAGGTCCCGATAGAGTGTACTGTCAAAATCCCATTCCAGAGGCTGTTCCCTCAGGATTCCGCCCTCATCGCTTAACCTGAGTACCACAGTGTCCGGGGTCAGGGCCAGCTCCGGATAGAGCAGTCCCCACCAGCCAAGGGCAGCGCACAGCCCGATCATAATACGAATTCCAAGCCATCTTTTCTTCATGCAGTAACCTCGTTTCTCCCATATCAGGGTTGGAATAACAAGATTATTGCCGCTGTATTTCCAGTTTATTCCAAAAGCTTAGGAAAAATTACTGGGTGTCCGGCGTCTTTGCACCGTTTGCCTTATCCAGCCTGATCTGCCTGATGATCGCCTTTTCCTGATTGTCAATGTGGGTTCTGGCAGCGTCGGCGGCGGTTTTTTTATCCTTCTGAACAATGCTCTGATAGATGATCCTATGCTCCTCCACCAACGTTTTATGCTGGCTGCTGTCCTTAATATATTCAAAACGATAACGATACATCTGCTCTGACAGGTTATTTATCAGTTGGATCAAGCGCTGGTTGCCTGTAGCCTGCACGATGATATCATGAAGGGCCACGTCGGCTTGGGCAATCTTTTTGCTGTCGCCCGTCCTGACACACTGCTCGAAATTGTCGCAGGCAGTCTTCAGGTTCTTAAGACCTTCCTCCGTGATGCGGTCGCAGGCCAGTTCCACGCAGAGAGCGTCCAGCGCCCGACGAACCTCGAGCACATCGTTCATGCTTTTTTCGGTGATCTGGGATACTTCCGCTCCCCGTCGGGGTATGATGGTGACCAGACCCTCTCTCTCCAGCTTGTGGATCGCTTCGCGGATGGGGGTGCGGCTCACGCCAAGCCGGTCAGCCAGATGGATTTCCATCAGCCGCTCGCCGGGCTTCAGCTCACCGACCAAGATGGCTTGCCGCAGGGTATTAAACACCACATCCCGGAGAGGGAGAAAAGTCTCCATATTTGCCTGGAATATTTCTTGCATAGTCACCGCCTTTCTAGGTGGGTGTGGTCAGGAAGACCTGTTTTGCCAGTTTTTCGCTCCTTAACTGTTCGCAGGCAAACTCTGCGGCCTGTTCCGACAGAAAAACACCGAATACAGTGGGACCGCTGCCGCTCATCAGGCTGTTTACCGCACCGAGCTCTCTGATTCTGCGCTTCAGGCTATCTATTTCAGGATGAGCCGGTATTGTCACTGTTTCCAGCACATTTCCCATGCGGTCCAGGATGCCCTGCAGGCTTCCGGATTCTATAGAAAGGACCATGCCGTCAATATCGGGATGTCTCGCAATTCCGGCAGCATCCAAATGTTCATAAACATATTTCGTAGAAACGCTTATTCCGGGCTTCGCCACAAGAATATAAAAATCAGGGGCAGGAGTCAGCGGAGTCAGCTTTTCGCCGATTCCCTCAGCAAGGGCTGTGCCACCCAGAATACAGTAAGGCACATCTGCGCCAATGGTCATGCCAAGCTTCATCAGCTGCTCTAAGGGAACCTCCAGATCGAACAGACGGCTGATGCCCTTCATGGCAGCAGCAGCATCCGTGCTTCCTCCAGCCATACCGGCGGCGATGGGAATCTTTTTCTGCAGATGAATGCGTATGCCGCCTGAAATGTGATAAGTGTCAAGCATGAGCTTGGCCGCTTTGTAGATCAGGTTATCCTCTCCGCAGGAAAGCTCCGGGTGATCCGTGGTGAGTGTGATTCCCGCCGGAGCTTTCTCCAGCGTCAGTTCGTCACAGAGTCCGATGCTCTGCATGATCATTTTCACCTCATGATAGCCGTCGGGCCGTCTGCGGATCACATCCAGTCCAAGATTGATCTTGGCATGTGCCTTTATTTTATATTCATTCATCTGGAATTTCCGCCCCCATCATTACCATAATTTGTTGTATACAAAATTATATACAATCCCAGTGATTTCGTCAACAAAAACCAGTTTAGGGCAAAAAAAGGATATCCCGAAGCAGGATATCCTTAAAAGCTATTTGATGGGTTTGGCGCCGGCCTTTTCCTGAGCAGCCTCCAGAGCCCGGCGGAAGCGGCCCTTTTTCTTCGCTGGCGGCGCTTCGGTCCTGCCGTGCAGGCCCTTTACGTCCAGCACATAAAGGCCGCTGACTACAGCCTTTACCTCTTTCTTTACGGGCACAGACTCAAAAATCTTTTCATCACAGATCAAAGACAAAATCTGAGGGCCGACTTTTGCTTTGATAATAGGCAGCTTAGAACCCCGCAGAGCCTTTGGCGTTTGATCCAGAACAGCCTGGGGGAGACCGGCATCTCTGAGCTTCATCCGCTTTTTGTCAATGATCAGCATGGAGACGGTCTGCTTGTTTGCTTCCATCATTTCCTGCTGTTCAGCCTGTCTCTTTTGGGCTTTTTTTCCGAGAAAATATAACAGCACCACAAGTGCGGTGATAACCACTGCTACTACGATCAATACGATTCCCCATGTCGGCATAAAAGGATACCTCCTGTTGTGCGATGTTGTGCGCTGCTGTCGCAGCTGCCACGAAAGTATTTTATCACAGATAATAGCAGATAGGCAATAAACATTTAGTTTCTTTTGCAAAATATTATTTCCTATGTTATAATATTGGCGTTGTCCACATTTGATGCCATGCTTGTCTTGCGGGGCATGGCATGGAATAATGACCATATTTCAGACAGAATGCATGATTGTCTGGAAATCTTACAAAATAAAGGAGCAGAATGTATTGAAAATTATGAGAAAAATAGTGTGTAGCGCAATTTCCGTGTTGCTGGCGGCAGGACTGCTGGCAGGATGTGGTTCAGAGGAGGAGCTGCCTTTATCACAGTTAAAAACGGAGAAATATGTGACTTTAGGGGATTACAAGAATCTGACTGTTTCGGTAATGCAGCCGAAGGCGGATGATACCTATACGGAACAGGTAATGCTGGCGGTGTACATCGAAAGCATTTCAGCCGATAACGGTGGAATCACTGATCGGGCTGTAGCCGTAGGGGATACCGTAAACATCGACTATGTGGGAAAGATGGACGGAGTGCCCTTTGCAAACGGATCTGACACAGGGGCTCTGTTGACGATCGGCAGCGGCCAGTTTATTGACGGTTTTGAGGATGGCCTGATCGACGTTATGCCTGGAGAAACTGTGGATTTGGAGATTTCCTTTCCTGATCCCTATTACAACAATCCGGACCTGTCCGGACAGCCAGTCGTTTTTACTGTGACTGTGAACTTTATTCTCCCGGTTGTAGAAAGTATTGAAGATATGCATGACGAAGTGGTGCCGGCTATTGAAATCGAGGGCGTAACCACTGTGGAGGAACTTCGGCAGTATGTCTATGAATATTTGGATGAACTTTATACAGCCAGTGTAGAGAGTGCTGTTATGGAAGCTTTCCTGGCGCAATGTGAATTCAAGTCTCTTCCTGAGCATTTGCTGGAGCAGAGCAAGGAAAGCCTGAACACAAATCTTCTGAATGCAATTGCCGAGGCAGGTATCACCCCTGATGAGTTCGCCCTTTACAATGGCATGACCATCTCGGACTATGTGGAGACCTATGCGCCGGATGGTGTCAAGCAGAGGCTGGCCTTTCAGGCTGTTGCCAACAAAGAAGGACTGAACGTGGATGATGAGGAACTGCAGCTTAAGATGGAGGAGTATGCAGCCAATAACGGTTACGAATCAGTGGAGCAGCTTGTCAATGAAAACAGCCTGGAAGATTTCCGAGCCTATTTTATGAGTTTAAATGTACTGGATCTTTTGGTTGAAAATACTCAAGTGAATTAGTGGCAGACAGCCCGGAAAAATGCAGCTGCTGAAGCAGCGGAAAAGAGGAGAAAATGGAACTGACAGATATTCGTGAGCTATATCGTAACAGAGAAGATTATATTGGAAAGGAAATCACTGTAGGAGGATGGGTCAGGAGCAACCGCGATTCCAAAAATTTCGGTTTCCTTGTGATTAACGACGGCACCTTCTTCGAGCCTCTTCAGGTGGTGTATGGGGACGGTCTTTCTAACTTCCAGGAACTGTGTAAGATGAATGTGGGTGCAGCACTGGTGGTAAAGGGAACCATCGTGGAGACTCCAAACGCCAAGCAGCCCTTCGAGATGCAGGCGGCTCAGGTGTTTGTGGAAGGGCCTTCCACGGCGGATTATCCTCTTCAGAAGAAGCGCCATACCTTTGAGTACCTGCGCACCATTCCCCATCTGCGTCCCAGGACTAACACTTTTCAGGCTGTGTTCCGGGTGCGCTCCCTGATCGCTTACGCCATCCACAGCTTCTTTATGGAGAGGGGCTTTGTGTATGTGCACACGCCTTTGATCACAGGCAGCGACTGTGAGGGTGCGGGCGAGATGTTCCAGGTGACGACGCTGGATCTTGATCATATTCCCAGGACTCAGGACGGACAGATTGATTTCAGCCAGGACTTTTTTGGAAAGGAGACCAATCTGACGGTGAGTGGCCAGCTGAATGTGGAGACTTATGCCTTCGCCTTTAAAAACGTATATACTTTTGGGCCTACTTTCCGGGCGGAAAATTCCAACACCACCCGGCATGCTGCAGAGTTTTGGATGATCGAACCTGAGATGGCCTTTGCAGACCTGAAGGACGACATGCTGCTGGCGGAAGGAATGCTGAAATACGTAATTCGCTATGTGCTGGAGAATGCACCCGAGGAGATGGCTTTCTTCAACCAGTTTGTGGACAAGGGGCTGATCGAGCGCCTGGAGCATGTGGCCAATTCCGACTTTGCCCATGTGACCTACACGGAGGCTATTGAGATTTTGTCAAAAAATAACGACAAGTTCGACTATAAGGTGTCCTGGGGCTGCGACCTGCAGACGGAGCACGAGCGGTATCTCACCGAGGAAGTGTTCAAGCGTCCTGTATTCGTAACGGATTATCCCAAGGAGATCAAAGCTTTTTATATGAAGCTGAATGAGGATGGCAGGACTGTGGCGGCAATGGATTGTCTTGTGCCCGGAATCGGCGAGATCATCGGCGGCAGCCAGAGGGAGGATAAACTGGAAGTGCTGGAGCAGAGAATGGAGGAGATGGGCCTGAATAAAGAGGATTACGACTTCTATCTGGATCTTCGCAGATACGGTTCTGTCCGCCATGCAGGCTTTGGCTTGGGCTTTGAGCGCTGTGTTATGTATCTGACAGGCATGAGCAACATCCGGGATGTGGTTCCTTTCCCCAGAACGGTAAAGAATTGTGAGTTGTAGGATTTTATGGAAAATTAAGTATTTTACTGGTGATATGTCTGTTTAGATGTGATATGCTGTTGCTATGAGAAGAAAATTGAAAAGGAAGATTAGTTTCATATTGTTTTTCTGCCTGACGCTCGGTGTGATGCGAATCGGTATCTCTCGTTCTTTGACAGCAGAAGCCACTACCATGTCAGAAATTCAGCAGGAAATTGACAGACTTCAGAAGGAATTGGAGGAGGAATACGGTAAGATATCCGATCTGGAGGAAGAACAGGATCTGATTCTGGAGAAGATGGATGATCTGAATTCCGAGATTATCAACACCATGGCCAGCATGGGTCTGAAAGAGGAGGAGATTTCCGAAAAGACAGATGAAATTGCTGCGAAAGAAGAGGAAATCAAGGAAAAGAAGCAGCAGATCGTGCTGACAGCGGCGGAGTATGAATCCGCCAAGGACCAGGAGGAAGCACAAAGAGAGGATATGGCCATCCGAACCAGAATGCTTTATGAGCAAGGAACGGACACCTATTTAAGCGCTTTTTTGGGAGGAGCCGGACTTGCGGATGTTCTGAATCGCATGGACTATATTGAAAGGATTTATGAGTACAGCAAGACTAAGCTGGATGAATATGTAGCAGTAAAGGATCAGATTCAGAATCTATGGAATCAACTGGAGGAAGAGAAAGCAGATCTGCAGCTGCACAAGGAGCAGCTGGAAAACGACAGAGCGAATCTGGAGGATCAGAAAGCGCAGTTGGCGGAACAGGAGGCCAATCTGAATGTGTTGCTCGACCGCATGAAGAAAGAGTCGGCTAACTATGACAATGCGATAAGAAAAGCCCGGCAGGAGGCTGCCGTGGCCCAAAGACTGCTGAAACAGAATCAGGATAAGCTGAAGCAGATGGAGGCGGCGCAGAATGTAGTTAACGGTACATACACTTCAGATTATTCTTCTATCATAAGCAAGGCATCCGGCAGTGATCTGGGAAAAAAGATTGCGAATTATGCCTGCCAGTACATCGGCAATCCCTATGTTTATGGAGGCACCAGCCTGACCGACGGGGCCGATTGTTCCGGTTTTACATACAGAATATACAGCAATTTCGGATATACGCTTCCAAGGACTTCTCATGAACAGAGAAGTGTCGGGACGGGTGTTTCCTATGAGAATGCCCAGCCGGGAGACCTGATCTGTTATGACGGACATGTGGCGATGTACATAGGCGGCGGCCTGATTGTCCACGCCAGCAACAGCAATCCTTATCCCCGCGGAGGGATCAAGATCAGCAATGCTCAGTACAGACCAATCCTTGCGGTGCGCAGGATAATCTAGGGCGGATAACAGAATCCTGCTGAATGTAACCGAGTTATTTCAGGCGGGAATGGACGAAGAGAGGAACTAGTATATGTTGAGAATTGGATGCCATCTGTCATCTTCCAAGGGTTTTCTTGCCATGGCAAGGACCGCAGAGGAGATAGGTGCTACAACATTTCAGTTTTTTACAAGGAATCCCAGGGGCGGCACTGCAAAGACTTGGGAACCGGAGGATGTGAAAGCAATGCTGGAGTATTTTCAGCAGGCTGGAATTGCAAAGCCTCTGGCTCATGCGCCATATACGCTGAATGCTTGCGCGAAAGATGAAAATGTCCGAAACTTTGCGCTGGAGACTATGACTGACGATCTGAAACGCCTGGAGATGATCCCAGGCGTTATGTATAACTTTCACCCGGGCAGCCATGTGGGCCAGGGTTCGGAAGAGGGTATCAGGCTGATCGCGGACACCTTAAATCATGTTCTCCGGGAGGATATGCAAACCACAGTGCTGTTGGAGACCATGGCGGGTAAGGGCAGCGAGGTAGGCCGAGATTTTGAAGAACTGCGCAGTATTATAGACCGGGTGGAGCTGTCACACAAGCTGGGCATCTGTCTGGATACCTGTCATGTATGGGACGGCGGCTATGACATTGTGGAGAACCTGGACGGTGTGATCAGGGAGTTTGACAGCGTTGTGGGACTTGCGCGGCTGAAGGCCATCCATCTGAACGATTCCATGAATCCCAGGAACAGTCACAAGGACAGACATGAAAAGATTGGCAAGGGGAATATTGGACTAGAGGCTTTTCGCCGGATTGTGAATCATCCGGCGCTGCGGGAGCTGCCCTTTTACCTGGAGACACCCAATGAACTGGAGGGCTATCAGGAGGAGATTGCGCTGCTGAAAAGGATGGCGGAGTGACTTTCTGAATATTCTCTTTTGAATATCGTTTAAGTTTGGTAAGAGTATAGAATCACGTAGATTCATAATGAATCGGAAACCTATATGGTTATGTAAGAAACAAAAAGGGCGTCAGATACTTCCTTCAGGGGAAATATCAGGCGCCCCGGCTTTTTGTGGCTGGTAAAAGGAGTTTACAGGTATTTCCGCAGATCCTTGCACAATTCCTCCTCAATGGAGATCAGATCCTTGCAGAGGCCTTTGGAAGTCTCGTCTGCGGCTTTGTACTGGTTCAGGTATTTGTGCAGGGTTTTGATACCCATGTTGCAGCCGTCAGTGACAAGGTCGGCGATGGTGGCATCGCTGTTGTCCATGCCCAGCTTCATGTTGGTCTTCATCCAGGACATGCTCTTTGCCATGACGCTGGGATCCTTTTCCTCGGTGTGATGGTCAATGAGCTGGGAGTGAATCTCATTGCCCAGCTTTTCGTGATGCTCCCGGCTTTCCGTCAGCAGCTGTTTCATACTGGAATCGTTGATTTTTTCTATTACCTCGTCGATGGTGGAAACAGCCATCTTGGAGCCTGAGTCACATTCCTTGAGCAGGTGGATCGTATCATTGTTTGTCATATATCAAACCTCCGTTTTTGTTTTTAGGGTGTCCGAATGTGAGGGATTTTATACAGGCTGAATGTGGGAGATTTTATACCCAAATTGTCAGGCTCTCCAATTTCGGTTATATTGTGAACGATAGCAGATATACTGCTATGTGTCAGTTATAAGGGAAATTGATTTATCAGAAGGTCGGCGAGAAGGTTAAGTTAAAAACCTAAGCTGGAATTATTTAATAAGTCATCCAGTTCCCGGAAACTATTGACTATATTCCCGGAATAGGCTTCCTGGTCTCTGTTAAAAAGAACAGTGTTTATTCCCAGCGCTTGTGCGGCATTTAGATTTATAACGGTGTTATCAACAAAAATACATTCCTCAGGGAGACATTGAATGCGCTCGAGGGTATAGGAAAATATATTGCTTTCCGGCTTACGCATGTTTATGTCACCACTGACGATACTGTCCTTAAAATATAAATGGAGTCCATGCAATTCAAACAGGTACTGGCCCCATTCTTTTACGTCGTTTGAAAGCAGAACGAAGTCATATTGTTTATGATTTTTCTCTGCAAACCATAAAAAGTCTTCATCCAGTGTTAAATAGTTCTTTAGATAATCCTTCATAGTCTCAGCAGGATTTTGATACCCCAACAGAAAGAGGAATTCGTCTGAACTTAAGAAACCATTTCCGGCTTTTGTAAATAGTTTCTCTTCCCGAAAAGCCTTGGTGATCCTGTCATATTCGGATTGGTCAAAATGTTCGTAAGTGTAGGGAATAAAATATCCTTTGCTTTCTTTGATGATCACACCATACATGTCAATCAGTAGAGTCCGTTTTTTTCCCATAAGATATCATCTGTCCTTTCATAAAGGTGTAGCCCGCCATAGGATTGGCGGCAAAATAATCCGCAATTTTGATATTTCGATCGCAATATTCTTCGGCCTCCTTGTGGGACAGGCCGTGGTTCAATAAGTGTCGAATTAAATTTTCTCTCTCATCTTCACTAATGCCAGATACCCAATCATTATAAGTGATGAAATCGTGCTTGATTTCCTCATAGTCTGCAAGCTGTGGCGTAACAAACTCCACCCTGTCGTTCATCCTCACATCCACGCATTTAAGTCCCAGTTGTTGCATGATGTGGGCAACACGCATGGCAACAGCGTAATCCCTGCCCTGCATTTTCAGTTCTGTCTGCCACTTCTTTTCAAGGCCTTCATGCCGGCACAGCTCCTGATAATCCATGCCGTCAATATAAAGCCCATCGCACTCAAATTCTCGGTTTGCGTCAATGCAGACAACATATCCGTTCGGCTTTGCAAAGGTGATCATTTTTTGAATAAAGCTTGACGGATTATCCAGATGCCTGAGCACTGCCTGACAGATTACAAAATCATATTGGTTCTCGGCAGGGTATTCGAAGACATTCTTGCATATAAAGCTCGCCTCCATGCCTTGCGCCGCGAAAAGATGTTTTCCCTTTTGGATCAGATCCTCAGCAAAATCAATTCCGGTGTAGGTGCTCCCCTGCGGAAGATATGGCAGCAAAAGCAATCCCAGATATCCGTAACCGCAACCGCAGTCTAGAACAGATATGGGTTTATCAATTTTCCAAACTTGTGAAACAAGAAATTGGACATAGTCATCATTCCAGTATCTTTTTCGCGTCCGCAG
This sequence comes from Acetatifactor sp., assembly GCA_022511385.1. Classification (GTDB taxonomy): domain Bacteria; phylum Bacillota; class Clostridia; order Lachnospirales; family Lachnospiraceae; genus Acetatifactor. Next base: position 3,988 of record JAFLRN010000034.1, on the reverse strand, counting down.
GAGATAGTCCAGTTTACTGTTCCAAAACTCTGCTGTGGCTGTTCTTTCGGGGATGTATTCTTCTCCGTCGAGGGGTTGTAAGCCAAGCAGCTGGTCGGTGGATACTTGGAAATATTCTGCCAGTATGGGCAGCATGGTGATGTCAGGCATGCTCATGCCGGTTTCCCATTTACTGATTGTCTGGAAGGAGACGCCGATGGTGTCTGCCAGTTCCTGTTGGGTCAGGTGGTGGGTTTTGCGCAGGTCGGCGATGCGTAAAGATATTTTGGACATAGGGTTGCTCCTTTGCGGGAAAAGTTGGTATTGTGTAACGCTTGGGGCTGATTCTTGTAACAGTATCAAGCATTTTGTTTTTTGATTATATCAGAAAATGCAGACATTGTATTCAGATAGCTTGGAGAATATTTTCGCTTTTGAAGAGAGTATCCTCCGCTTCCATTGTCCGATTGCAGTTCAGATTTTCGCGGGAATTGCATTTCTTTGAAGTTTACGCTTTGGAAATTGCACTTTAACAATATTATGGTATAATGACCTTATTCAAGGAATGAGACGGCTGAATGGCCATCCATACCATGATGCGGAGCAATCATGATATAATAACCTTATTCACAGCATGAAATATATAGACAGCGGCGAGTAGCAGGGAGAGACAGCCACCGCCGCCCTACTTCAGACCATGCAGGAAACGGTAACAAACCATGAGCAAGGGCCACTTTCAATGGACGGTGTAACGGATATGCTTGCCGGACAGATCGGACGGTTTGCACTGGTGGACGAGGAAACTGTAAATGAAATTTACATTTGGGGAGAATGTGTTATGACCCGTCAAGAACAAAAAATGGTCAAGGAACTGCGTGGGGCGATTGATCAGAATCTGAAATCTGTCTCAAAACTGTATGGGTTCAAAACGGTCTCCGGGTGCGCCTATAAGGTGATCGATGGCTTTTTATACGAAGTGTATATCTCGGCACCTCCTATCAAGCGTGGTACAGCAATCAATGCAGATGTTTCGGTAAAACCTTGTGCGATAGACGATGCCTTTTGGGAAGTGTATCATATGCAGGAAATTGCGCAGAAGAAACCTCTCAGCTTCCACATAACCGCAGCACATGCGCCATATCCACACACCATCGAAAAGATGGAGATACCTGTCAGATCAATGGCCGAGGCTTGTGAAGCTTTAGATGAGGCGCTTCGCCTGTCAGACATGCGCATTGAGCAGCACCGCAATTGTTGTTCGACAATTGCTGACTTCAAAGCAGAACTGGCAGGTGAAGCAAGTCCGACTGACAGGTTGAACACGGTTCTATGCGAAATTGTTGAGGGGAACTATCAAAGTGCCTTGTTGCTTTCGGAAAAAGAATCGGAAATAGACCGGCACGCCTTGTTTGTCAAAGTAACCGACCACGGACTGAAAAGTATCTACGAGTATGTAAAAGAATTTTGTAAAGAAAGGATGTAAGAATAGCAGAGATATACCAATACTCGCACAACTCAATTTATTTCATATGCAAATGTTATTCATAATGCAAAAAACATCATGAGACTATATTAAGGAGAACATAATGGAATTGACAAATGAACAGCGCAAATATCTCGGCTTGGAACTGATCGAACCTAATTGGGAGCGTGTTGAAATTCCAAACAATTCTGTAAAGCCTGAACTGTCAACAGGAAAAGAGATTTTATTTTTCGATGACGATGTCCTCCGAAAGGTTATTTCGTTACATAATAATGGACATTTTTGCGAAAGCTCCTATAGTCGTTTATCATATTATTACGGAAGATCCCAACGTGAGTATCGAGGATTTACAAAAACTTCAAAGTTGTCCGTCTGCATACATGATGGACAATCTTTTTTTATGGGGAATATGCGATTATTGGGAATGCACCCGTGTCTGAAAATGCGGATTATCCGATTATGTATGGACGTTCTATAGATGGACGTGACAGAAACAAAATCTGCTTTTGCTGTGGCCGCGATTATCGTGAGATTCCTCTCGGGGGTAATGATCTTCTCTCTAAGGATTTTAAAAACAAAGGAATCAACTGGTCACTCAATATCAATAAAAAACTCGTTGAGGAATGTATTAAGGCATATACAAACGAGCCGTTTTGGAAAAATCGTAGAAATGATTTGCGAAACCCCATTTTTTCAAAAGAATTAGCTGTAGTTTTGACACAGATGGGAATATAATCGCCCCTTTGTTGAGGAAATAGCAAAAATCTGTAATGACTTCCCGCACTTCCCGCCCATTTCTATTTTTTTTTCTTGAAAACCACTAACCAAAATTATAGTGAAGATACTATATAGACGAAAGCTTTCAAAGGAGAACAGCAGTGGACACGAAACACGCTTACGAGCTTATCACCGAAAACCTCCCCTCCATCTACGGTTACGCCGCATCGCACCTATATGACCGCGGCATCGCCGAAGACCTTGCTTCGGAAATCGTATGCGAGATACTGGGATCGGTCGGAAATCTTAGGGACGACGGAGCGTTCTGGGGCTTCGCATGGAAGATAGCGGAGAACACACTTCGCAAGTTTATCCGCCGCGAAGGATTAAAGCAGAAAGCCGAGAAGTTCACTGATAACTTTTCGGGTGTTGAAACGCTCGTGCCTTCGCCCGAAGAGGAGCATATCGCCCGTACCGAACAGGATGAGCAGCTTTATCTCATTCGCCGTGAGCTCTCACTCCTTACGAAAACGAGGCGCCAAGTCACCGTTGCGTACTACATCCATAACAAGAGCTGTTCTCAGATATCAAAGGAACTTAACATCAGCGTCGAGATGGTGAAATATCACCTGTTCAAGACGCGCAAACAACTGAAAGAAGGTATCAATATGACAAGACAGTTAGGAGAAAAGAGTTACGACCCCGGCGTTTTCAGAATCAACTTTTGGGGCGACTGGAACCACTATAGCAATTTCTTCGACCGTAAGCTTCGAGGCTCGATAGTCCTAGCGGCATACTATGCGCCGATGTCTGCGGAAGAACTCTCGGTCGAGCTCGGTGTCTCGATGCCCTATCTTGAGGAGGAGATAGAAGCGCTTGAGGCGGCAGGAGTACTGTTAAAGGATGGCACAAAGTATCAGACCAACCTCGTTATCATCACTGAGGAATATGAAAAAGAGATTGAGAGAAAGACAGCTGACCTATATCCGCCAGTCGCAAAGGAGATTTTTGAAGATATCCAGGAGCTTCTGCCCGAAGTTAGACAACTTGACTTTATGTGCAGCGATTGGGATGACAACAAACTGACTTTCGCGCTTTTCAACATAGCAATGGTGCGCGGATTTGAGCACACCAAAGAAATATCACCATATGGAGACTCTCAGGCCCTCAAGCTCGGCGGTCATGGCTGGATATGGGGTCATGATAATGACATAAACTTTCATTTCCGCGGTGTGACTATGCATACCGATAACGACGAGGGAACTGCGTGGTTCTCAGCTGAGAACTATATTGCGACAGAGCCCTGTCAGCACTATGAGCACTGGCGTTTCATCGAAAGGGCTGAGGCCATGTGGAGCGCTATACTCGGCACCGGTGCCGACGAACGCAACGACACCATCCCAGACCTTGTTGACAGAGGAATCATCTCCTGCACTGACGGGAAGCTCTCGGCAAACTTCCCCGTCTTCACCCAAGAGGTTTATAACAAGCTCACTGAAGAGATACTTGCTCCCGTATGCCACAAGATCGCCGACATGATGATAAAGATATCAGACCTTTGCACTGGGATAATGAAAGACCATGCTCCCGCATCGGTTCGGGACCAATGTGCAACGATAGCGAAGATACATCACCGCCTCGATGTCGGAGCAATACTCCTCGAAAGAATGATAGCAGACGGCAGATTGACCCTGCCGCAGGGAAAAGTCCCGCTCTGTATATTCGGAGTTAAGAAGTAGCCGACATTAACCCCCGTGTTTTCAACCCTTAAATCAACATAAAATGTGCCATTAATGAACATATGAAGAA
>JAFLRN010000033.1 GCA_022511385.1 Acetatifactor sp. | reverse complement strand
TGGTACCGATCGCGGTACGGCAGGCTCCGGCTAAAACTACTTTTCTTGCCATTTGATTTTCCTCCAATTAAATTTTAATAATGATTGTTATTTTTTTGTCATTCCTGTAATGCTTAGTTTATCATAGTCACGGCTTATTTGCAACGGCTTTTCCTGAAAAGTTGAGAAATAAAACCAGAAAAGATGAAACTGTCAAAGTTTTGGTTTCGCTGAAATTTAGCCTTGTATATTCGGATTAGTGTGGTAAAATTATAATAGGGTTATATACATGGTTATATGCGTATGATATGGAGCAGCAGTCAAAATAACCCAATTTCAAGATAACCGAGAAAGCAGAGATATATAAATGAAGAAAAGGATCGCAGTTTTCGCAAATGGATGGGGAACGGAATATTTACGAAAAGTAGTTACAGGCGCCTACGCGGTTGCCAAGGACGCCAATGCAGATATATTCGCCTTTGTGAATTTTTCTACTTTTTCCGAGTTTACGTCCGGCATTAATAACAGTGAGTTTAATATTTTTCAACTTCCTGACCTGAAGGATTTTGACGGTGCAATCATCATGGCAAATTCCTTCAATATGAAAGAAGAAATAAGCTTTGTACATCAAATCGTTAAAGAATCGAAAATTCCTGCGGTCAGTTTAGAGTATGAACTTGAGGGTATCACAACGATTCAAACCGATAATTACTCTGGCATGTATGAGCTTGCGAAGCACATAGTGCAGGAGCACGGTGCAAGACGTATTGTATATATAGGCGGTCCAAAAGAGCATTTGGAGAGTAATGAAAGACTGCGTGCAGTACAGGATGTCGCTTCTGAAAACGGTTTTTCAATCCGGGAAGAAGATATTTTATACGGAGACTGGGCAAAAGACCTGTGTGCAAAATTGGCAGATGAGTGGATCCACCAGCATAACGGTCTGCCGGATGCCTTTATCTGTGCCAATGATGTGATGGCCGCCGGTATCTGTGACTCCTTGATAAAACAGGGTTATAAAGTGCCTGATGACGTGATGATCACGGGCTATGACTGTATCAAACTGGGGCGGGATCATGTTCCCCCGATTGCATCTGTCAGTCATGAATGGAACAGCATGGGAATAAAGGCAGTGCAGATCCTGTTAGATAAAATGGAAGGCAGAGACTGTGAAGACACTATCACTATGGAGACCAAATTTGTTTCCGGCGGAAGCTGCGGCTGCGATTACAGTACAGTAAAGACAGCCGAGCTAAGCGATTATTATATTGCTGAAATTGATGGTCTTGCCTGTGACTCGCATTTCAGGCACATTTATCTTGCGACCAAAAAAGTGGAGAATGCAGATGACCTGTACAGAAGTTGTAGTATTGTTTTTAGGGATGGAGCCTGGCTGGTGGGCAGCGATTTTATGCTCTGTCTCGACCAGGAGTTTTTCCACATTGAGGAAAACGATGAAAACCTGCGAACCCAGGGATACAGCGATAGCATGGATGTGATCCGCTCCATCAACATTGATGTTCCAAGGTCCCATCAGATCATGAATCGCAAAGAAGCGATGTTCCGTGTTTCCAACGAGGATTCCAAATCACATATTTTTATCTTTGTGCCGGTATATAATGAAGACCGAAGCTACGGTTTTGCAATGCTTTCCAGGGATATGAATATTGTTGAGAACAATTATCTCTACATCTGGACCAGACATATGAACCAGTGCCTGGAACAGATACGACGCAACATCAGGATTGCGGATTTAACCAGGAAGCTCACAAAGCTTTCAGTAACCGATGTGTTGACAGGCCTGTATAATCGTGCCGGTTATGAAAAAATTGCCTGTCCGATGCTGGAGAAATTGCATGAAGCCGGCGGAACCGGTGCCATTATGATAGCTGATATTGACAGAATGAAGACGATCAATGATCAATATGGACATGCCAGCGGCGACTTGGCATTGCGTACCGCGGCGGCGGTATTAAAGGGGCGTCTGCCCAAGGATTGGGTCATATGCAGATATGGCGGAGATGAATTCTTTGCGGGCGGAGCGCTTGAAGAAGGGATGGACTTGGAGGAAGTGCGGAATTCTATTTCGCAAGGGCTTGCCATGGAGGTAGAAAAAAGGCAGATTGCCTTCGATCTGGGTCTGAGTATCGGTGTTGCAAAACTGGAGCCAGACGAAGAGATCAATTTCGAAAATGCTTTGCGCCAGGCAGACCAATCCATGTATGCAATCAAAAAGGAGCATCACAGGGAAATTGACAGCAAATAAAGAGAACTTGAAGCAATGCCTCCAAAGCGGCAGAATGTGAGAAAATATGGACCAGCTTTCCCTGTTTGATAACCAAAATGAACATTCCCTCTCCCCGGCTATGGCGCCCCTGGCGGACCGAATGCGTCCTAATGTTCTTGAGGACTATATTGGCCAGGAGCATCTGCTGGGAAAGGGTATGATCCTTCGCCAGATGCTGGAGCGTGACCAGATCTGCTCCATGATCTTTTGGGGACCGCCCGGTGTGGGCAAGACCACTCTTGCAAAGATCATTGCAAATCGCACCAAATCCGGATTCGTGAATTTCAGCGCCGTCACCAGCGGCATTAAGGAGATCAAGGACATCATGAAGCAGGCGGAGGACAACCGTGCTTACGGCATCCGAACCCTCTGCTTCGTGGATGAGATCCATCGCTTTAACAAGGCCCAGCAGGATGCTTTTCTCCCCTATGTGGAGAGGGGCAGCATCACCCTGATCGGAGCCACCACGGAGAACCCCTCTTTTGAGATCAACGCCGCACTCTTGTCCAGATGTAAGGTGTTTGTCCTGAAGGAGCTGACAGTAGAAAACCTGACTGAACTGCTCTCCCGCACTCTTACGGACAAGCGTGGCTTTGGCGGCACGGATATCCACATGGAAAGAGCCTTGCTGGAGACTATCGCTTCCTTTGCGGACGGCGATGCACGCACGGCTTTGAATACTCTGGAAATGGCTGTTTTGAACGGAACTATTTCGCCGGACGGATCTATCACGGTGACGCGGGAAACGCTGGAACAGTGTCTGGGCAAAAAGACTCTTCTCTATGATAAGAAAGGCGAAGAACATTACAACCTGATCTCCGCCCTGCATAAGTCCATGCGCAACTCCGACCCGGACGCTGCAGTTTACTGGCTGGCCCGGATGCTTGAGGCCGGAGAGGACCCTCTTTTTATCGCCCGCAGGCTGATCCGCTTTGCCAGTGAAGACATCGGCCTTGCAGACAACCAGGCCCTGCCCCTGGCGGTGGCTGCTTATCAAGCATGCCATTTCAACGGCATGCCGGAGTGCAACATAAACCTTGCCCAGACTGTGATCTATCTTTCCCTTGCCCCCAGGTCCAACGCGGTGTACAGAGCCTACGAGACAGCCAAGGTGGACGCCCTGAGCCAGCTGGCGGAGCCCGTGCCCCTTGTGATCCGCAATGCACCAACCCAGCTTATGGAAGAGCTGCATTACGGCGACGGCTATGTTTACGCTCATGACACAAAGGAAAAAATAGCCCGTATGACCTGTCTGCCCGAGAGCTTAAAGGACAAGCGGTATTATCTTCCCACGGAGGAGGGAACAGAGGGCGTCTTCAAGGAACGTCTGGAGAAAAGCCGGGATTTTCGGTCTTGTACTGCTCCACCGCCGGGTCAATGATCCTGCTGCTGCGCACCCATTCCCTGGTATCACCCACCTTCTCGGCAGCCTGAGTATGCTTTGCCAGAAACCGGGTCAGGTCGTAAAGATCGATCCATATCTCATTGTCACTCTCCTTCTGGGATTCGTCAAAGATCAGTTCAAGCCCCCAGTGCAGATGTGTTACTTTTATATTGTTGACGTTCTCCGTTGTGCTATAGCCGGTATGACCCATGTATCCGATCACATCCCCGGCGGTAACAACACTTCCCACCTCCAGTCCCTCGGCATAGGGATAGTTCTGTCTCAGGTGTGCATAATAATAATAACGCTTACCGTCAAAGCTGCGGATGCCGATGCGCCAACCGCCGTATTGATTCCAGCCCAGCGCTTCCACCACACCGGACTCCACGCTTATGATGGGAATACCGGTCTGCCCCATCATGTCATGCCCCAGATGCCGCCTCTGATACCCATAGCTCCTCCCGACGCCAAAATCGTCATAATGGCTGTATTCAAAACCTCTGGCCAGGGGAAAGTAGCCTTTCAGACCATATCTGTCCTGATACGTCACATTTCCGGCCTCGTCCACACACTCCTCCTGATACTCTCCCACCAATCCGCCGATAGCGGCATCATATGCCTCCCTATAATAAGAAAAATATTTCAGGTCGGCTGTCAGCTCTTCCATGGTTTTCTCACCTGCAGAAATTGCTTCTACCGCCTTCTCCATGGTATTCAGCGCTGATTTATCAAAGGCTCCTCCCGTTTTTGCGGCAGTATATGCCAATAGCTCCACCCAGTTTATTTCCTGTTCCGTCCCGTGGGTCTCCACGTCCCACTCGTAGGCGCGGCAAAGTGCTTCATAAGAAACCGTGAAATCAACCCACTTTATGTAATCCTCCTCTATGAAGAGAGTATTGGTGCTGAGGCTCTGCTCTACCGTATCCGCCGGCCGACTGAGGATCAGCACCGTCACCAGCGCCACCAGCCCACACTCCGCCAGAATCCCCTTTTTCAGCCAGTCAACATACCTGGCTCTCCGTTCTCTGTTCATCCCCGGCTCCATAGGTTTGTCACTGAAAATATATGTAAGGAGAGATCGGTTCATTCCTTTCACTTTTCCTACAAATGAAAAGGACTGAGCCCTGTGTAATACAGGATTCAGCCCCTATTCACCGATAACTGCCATGTCTTACTGGCTTTAGGATTCACAACACGGAAAGTCATGACTCCGGCTCGATCAGGCCATAGGTATCGCCTTTTCTTTTATAAACCACATTCACCTGATCCGTCTCCGCATTGATGAACACAAAGAAATTGTGGCCCAACAGTTCCATCTGGATACAAGCGTCCTCGGGATACATTGGTTTGATATCGAACTTTTTAGTCCGGACGATCTTAATCTCCTCCTCGTCCATATAATCGTTTTCCACATACAGCTGGCTGAAGGAACTTCCTGCCTGCTGCTTGTCCACAATCTTTGTCTTATATTTCTTCAACTGTCTCTCAATGATCTCTTCTACAAGGTCAATGGAAACATACATATCGTTACTGACCTGCTCGGAGCGGATGATATTTCCCTTCACCGGAATAGTAACCTCAATTTTCTGACGTTCCTTCTCCACGCTCAGCGTCACATGTACCTCAGTGTCGGGATTGAAATATTTCTCCAGCTTCCCGATCTTCTCCTCCACAGCCGACCTCAATCCGGGTGTAACCTCAATGTTTTTTCCAGCAATAATGAATTTCATACGAATCACCCCTTTGGTTGTTTATTGTGTAGTCATTATAACATATTTACGCAGCTTCTTGCAACAATTTCACTAATTATTTACTTGTTTTTGACATTATGCTTGTCAATATTATTTTTTAATTTTTTCGACAAAAAATCATTTTTATCACTTCTTCACAAAACTAATGTTCTGATATAAAGTGTTATTTTATTCTCCAAAATAGTGGAAAAACTGTGGATAATGTGTATAACTTGGTGTATAAATCACTTTTATCGCGTTTTCAAGCTTTTTATCTGTGGATAACTTTGGCCTCTACTCCAATTCAGAAATAAGTGTTATTGTGTTTATTTTTATTATTTTGTGCAAGTTGCACAGAAGCTCTTTGGCTACGGTATTTCAACCCAAAAATAATGTTTTGACAACTCACAAAATTTTATGAAAAAGAAAAGCCGCACCCTTTCGGATGCGGCCTCAAACTCTCTCTGTTAGAAGATTCTGCGGATAGCCAGAATCTTTCTGTAATCTACATTAGATACAATAATACCGGTCCTCTTATTGGAAGCATGAACAATCTGGCCGTTGCCGATATACAGCGCCACATGACCGGAATAGCAGATCAGATCACCGGGTTGTGCATTCTCCAAGCCGTCTACCGCATAACCTTGAGTACGGTCTGCAGCCGAAGAATGAGGCAAGCTCACACCGAAGTTAGCGTATACGCTCATCACGAAACCGGAACAGTCAGCACCCTTCGTCAGACTGGTGCCGCCATATACATAGGGATTGCCGACGAACTGCAGTGCATACTCTGCAACTGCCACACCCTCCGCACTTCCGCTGCCCACAGAGTAACTCGTAGCGGGAGCGGCGGCAGATGTTGTATCCGAGGTCTGGCTGGAAGAATTCGGAGAAGCCGCAGCAGCTTTAGCTGCTGCCTCCCGTGCCTTCTTACGCTCAGCCTCTTCCTTTTTCAGCCGGGCAGCTTCCTCTTCCTTGGACTCTGCCTGAACAAACTCACTGTGTATCTCCACATAGTCTTTGGATATCCAGCCAGTGCCTTCCTCCACATCGACCTGTACCCAGCCCTCTACCTCATCCAATATCAGCAGCTCTTCTGCCTCCGGTACCATGCTCAGGATGGAGGCCTGCGTACTGGGCTCCTTACGGACGAACAGGGTCTGCGTTGTCACTGTTGCAAAGCGCTTACCAACCTGTTTTGCTATTTCCACTGCGTCATCGCCTGTAACGCAGTAATCAGCTTTCACATAACCTGTTACATTGCCGGATGTGATCTGATACCAGCCATTCTCCTCGGAAATAAAGGTTCCAACGGAATTATTATAAAGCTTTCCGAGAATCTCACCCTCCTCACTGGGAATGCTTCTTACATTGACATATTTTCTAACCTGAGCAATCACCAGATTGCGATATAATTCCTCCTCCGTATCCTCCGCAGATCTCTCATCGCTCTCTATCCCATCCAAATCGCTGGCCTCCAAGATTCCTTCCAGCTGCATTGAATAATTTGATGTTAAACTATCCGTTTTATTATTACCCTGGGCAAGCATAAAGCCCACTCCTCCACTTATGAAAACGGATGAGGCGTTTTCCTCCGCATCAGCCGTAATGCCCAAAGTGGAAAAAGCGAGGGATGCTGTTAACACACCAACCGCTGCTTTTGTGACCTTACGAATCATTTTGGCTCCTTTCCTCCAAACAGTAAATCATCTATATGTAATCACATTGTCAGACCAATTTATTACAAAATTGTTACGTGCTGTAATAAATATAGCACCATTTATTGCATTTGTCAACATTAGGATTTTTGTGGCGTGTTTCCCGAAAGCACTGAAAATACTAGATTTCTTGATGGCATATAAAAAAAGAACCATTTCATAAATGATTCTTTTTTTAAGAAAATATTTCAAATCCTTAATATATTTTTTAAATTTCTGATTCAATTCCATATTTCGTCTGACAAATATCGACTAAATACCACGGCAGTATTCGCCTGCCGCCACGGCGGCATTAGCACCGTCCGACACCGCAGTCACAATCTGCCGGATGGGTTTTTTGCGCACATCGCCGGCTGCAAAAAGACCGGGCATCTGGGTCGCACAGTCTTCACCCGCCAGCACATATCCGCCCTCGTCGCAGGCAGTCAGATCCTTCACCAGTTCCGTACCCGGGCGGATGCCCACAGCTATAAACAGTCCAGCCACCTGGAGTTTGGATGTCTCGTCCGTCTTCAGATTTTTGATCCTGATACCTTCCACTGCATCCGTCCCCTGAATCTCCTCTACCACATGGCTGTAAAGAATCTCCACGTTGGGCAGAGCCTTCAGCTGGTCCTGCAGCACCATAGCTCCCCGCAGTTCATCCCGTCTATGGATCAAATAAACCTTTTCACTGGTACGCGCAAGATAAATGGCATCCTCCAGCGCAACGTCTCCGCCGCCCACCACAGCCACCGTTCTTCCCCTGAAAAAGGCGCCGTCGCAGGTGGCACAATAGGATACACCCATGCCGGATAGCTCCTCCTCTCCAGGCACTCCCAGATGGGCATGGACCGCGCCCGTTGCCAGGATCACCGTCTTCGTCTCCAGCTCCTCCGCTGCCGTGCGTACAATCTTTATTTCACCCCTGTCTTCGATGGCAGAAACCTCCGCTTCCTTAAACTCCACACCCAGCTTGTCCGCATGCTGACGGAACTGGACACCCATATCGAAGCCGTTGATGCCGGGCATACCAAGATAGTTGTCCACCTCGTAGGTGTTCAGCACCTGGCCGCCGCTCATGGGATTTTTCTCCAGCACAAGCAGGTTCAGGCCCGCTCTTTTTCCGTACACAGCTGCTGAAAGTCCTGCAGGACCGGAGCCAATAATGATCAAATCGTACATATTCATCCTCATTTCTGCAAATGTTATTTGTAATCGCCAGCTTACTATGGCGGATAGTTCCTTTTCACACGGTAGACATGCTAGTGATGCCCAGGCCGGCAAGTGACGCCCTGCCCTGCCAAGTGACTCCTGGGCCGGCAAGTGACGCCCAGTCCTGCCAATATCCTTCCGGCAGACGCGCTCCCGCTCGGCTCCGCACGTAGCGGTCACCAGGCTCGAAAGTACCTCGCCAAGTGCCGACGTGCTCCAACGGTCTGTCGGAAGGATATTGGCAGGACTGGGCTGGGTTGGGTAGAGTGTGAAAAGTAACAATAGGCAAACCGCTGATATCAGTGTATCAGTTTTGGGGTAGAAAAGCAAGGTGGGAGTATGATATAATGTCCGCAAAGGGCAGAGTCAAATGTCCGAACAAGCATCTGCTCAAGCAAGCTTGGCAGATGCTTGTTCGGACATTTGACGAGCGAAGCGAACCCATTCTGCCCTCACAGAAAGGATGATCTTATGAATACCTCCCGTGACAGGACCGCCCTTATCACCGGAGCCTCACGGGGCATCGGGCGTGCCACAGCAGAAGCCTTTGCCGCCGCTGGCTACAACCTGATTCTTACCTGTTACAGCTCCATGGCGGAGCTGGAGACTCTGGCTGACAAGTTAATATCCCAGTATAAAATTACCTGTCGGACTGTTCAGGCAGACGCAGGAGATCCTGAGTCCGCAGTCCGGCTGTTCGAGGAAATTGATCATCTGGATGTGCTTGTGAATAATGCCGGCATTTCACATATAGGTCTGCTCACAGATATGACTGCCAAGCAGTGGCGACGCGTGATGGCCGTGAACCTGGACGCTTGCTTTTACACCTGCCGGGCAGCCATCCCCCTGATGCTGAAAAAGCAAAGCGGGCGCATTATCAACGTCTCCTCCGTCTGGGGTGCACAGGGCGCCTCCATGGAGGTGGCCTACTCCGCTTCCAAGGGCGGAGTCAATGCCTTTACAAAAGCGCTGGCCAAGGAGCTTGCCCCCAGCAATATCCAGGTAAACGCAATTGCCTGCGGTGTCATCGATACATCCATGAACGGCTGTCTCTCTGCGTCGGAACTGAGCGACCTAAAGGCTGAAATCCCAGCTGACAGACTGGGCTCTCCGGAGGAAGCCGCTCAGCTGATCCTACAGATTGCCCAGGCCCCTGGGTACATGACCGGCCAGATCATTACAATGGACGGCGGCTGGTACTGATCCTACTGCATGCCATCCTTATATTCGCTGAACATTCCCGTTTCCGCTGCCAGCGCCCGGAAATCCATATCAGGCGCCAGTTCTTCCATGGCCTTCTGCTTCTGCTCCAGGTTTTTTGCATCTTTGCAGCGCATAATAAGGTGCTCCTTTTCCGTCTCTGTCATGCCGTTATAGCCTCTGAAGGCTGGCTGCCCGTCCGGAGTCTGCCAAAGCGCTCTGCCCAAGGGCAGGCCGGTATAGGGCATATTGCTTTCCGAATAATCGTTAAAATCCATTTGTACACACTCCTTTTTCTCCAAATTGTGAACGAAAAAGGCGGCTATACATCAGCCGCCCTGACGCACTAACAGTGTGTGCAAATAATCAGAAACAATACCGCCCATATTAAGGTAGAAAGTCCTTCATAAATTGTGAATCATACGATTCTTTCATTTACATTAAATCTGGCAATTGCGCCTGTCTACTGCCAGGCAGCCGCCGTCTTGCGCTCAGCCTCCTCTATGCTCTCATAGCCATACATTCGGACGCTGTTTCCCATGATATCACTGGCCAGATTCTTCTCTGCCCTGGCATATTCCACAATATACCTGCCGTACAGCTCCAGCATCTTGTCGGAATAAGTACCCAGTTCTCCCCGCAGGTAAGTTTCGTAAGAGGTGTCGAAGGGATTGTCCTCATAGCTATGGATACTCCTGGCATTATCGGCCAGCGCCGGATACTCCCCCGCAAACTCCTCCATCCAGCCCACCTGTATGCCGCAGATCTGTTCAATAATGGCTTTTTTCTCCGGGGTCAGCTCCGGAAAATGGGTCTTGAGTTCCTCATACCGCTCCGGAGCCGTACTCTCCATCATCCTGCCATATTTCTCCTCGATCAGGTTGTGCCCCCGGCTGTACTCCCTGCGGAAATCATAGAGATATTGCAGCAGCATGATCCTATCCCAGGTCAGATACTGGCTTTTCCGCATGATGGAAAAGGTGGGCCAGTCGTTCTGGCAGCTTGCCCTGCCGCCCTCGTTTTTCACTTTGTCAAATGCATCAAACTCTAATCTCGCAATCTCTTCTGCCAACTCTTCCCGGCTTTTGGCTGCCAATGATGCCTTGTATACCAGCTCTTGGGAATGAGCGTCCAGATAAGGTTCTATGTCGCTGATGAAATCCCTTCCGTACATCTCCATGGCCAGATGCGTACCTAGTTTCTCAATTGCCTGGATCGCGGCTGGCTGTGTGAATGACTGCATTATCACTGGACGTCCTGCAGTTGGCTGTTGCATAACAGCCTGTTCTGTTATTGCCTGTTCTGCAGATATAGATTCGACAGCCCCCATGCTGCGGACAATCTCCTCCACCAGCGCCGCTACCTCACTGCCAGCCTGAGACTCCTTCAGACTATGATACAGCCACTTATCGTGAGGCGGGTATTTTCCTTCGATATAATGCTGCAGCTTCATGGCCGCCTTGATGCCGTCCCAAACCATCATTCCGGCAGTGAGCGTATCCCCTCTTTTCAGCATTCTGGGGAAATTGTACTGGGCTGCCTGGGAAAATCCTGCTGCCGCCTCCGCCAGCTTCAGATACCGTATCTCCAAAGGATAGCCCTCTTCCAGCTTTCTGCGGAATTCCGTAAAAATCCCTTCCTCATCCCGGAACACCTCGCCGTTCACTGCTGCCGCCAGTCCATGATCCGACACCTGTCTCCAGTCGATGGCCTCATAGCGATCCGCTCCCACCAGAGATCTGTAGAAATCCGAAATCCGCCAAACGCCCCGCCTTCCCTTGCCGTTTACCTCCGGCGCTCTGTGATATCCCTTAAATTCCCCGGGCAGC
The DNA here is from genome assembly GCA_022511385.1 of Acetatifactor sp. GTDB lineage: Bacteria > Bacillota > Clostridia > Lachnospirales > Lachnospiraceae > Acetatifactor. The sequence goes on along the minus strand of JAFLRN010000033.1, from coordinate 15,419 downwards.
GAAAGATATGCCTGTTCCAGCGCCTCCCCGATTTCCTCATACGTTTCGTCAGACACCCACAGACAGAAATTCGGTCCCCAGTCATGATCCCGGGACGCCTCATCATCATAACCAAAGCAGTCCGAACCCCTTCCCACCATTCCTACGGCAATCCGATGCTGGTAAGCTCCAAACTTCTCACGGATCATGGGCGCTCCGTAAGTCTCATAATAGGCCCTGCACAAAGCAAGTCCCGTACCTGCGCTCTTCTCGGCTGAGCCTTCGGATGCTCCTGCCCGAGCCTGACTTTGTTCAGATGCTTCCGACTGTGTCCGGCTCTGTCCGGATGCTTCCGACTGAGCATGTCCCTGCCCGGGCACTCCCGCCAGCGCCTGTTCACAGGCAGCCACATGCTCCCTGAGTCTGCGAAAGGCTTCATTCTGCCCCAGTGCGCTCTCCACGATCTCTCCGGCCCTGCGATAGTATTCCAGTGCGCTCTGAAACTCCTTATTCTGAAAATAATATGCGCCCAGAGAAGCCAGCGCCGCCGCATAATGACTGTCCTGTACGCCAAGCTCCTGAAAGAGCTGGACAGCGTTTTGGGCATACTCCCTGGCTTCCTCCTGCCGGCCCAACTGCACACAGGTGGCGGCAAGATTTGCGTTGGTGACACCCACCTCATAGGCAGCATCGTTTGCCTTTGAAATCTCCAGCGCCTTCAGCAGACATTCCCTGGCCTTTTCGTAATCCCCCATCTCCTGATAGAGAAGGCTGAAGTTATTCTGAAGGCTTGCCACAAGCATGTTGTCAGTCTCAAAAAGCATGCCATAAAGGTCTTGCACCTTCAGATAATATTCCATTGACTCCTTGAGCCTGCCCCCTGCCCGGTAAGCGTTTGCCACGTTTAACAGCGTTGTAGCATAAGGAATCGTCCCCTGAAGCCCCATGCGCTCCGCCTGAGCAATGGCCTGCTGTGCAATCCGGTCTGCATCCTGTACCCGGCTGGTCTCCCGATAATAGCTGAGCAGCTCGTTTAATAATTGAAGCAGGACATTGTCATCCTGCTCCGAAACCGCCTGGGTCAAGCTTTCCAGCATCAGCTGTTCCGCCTCTTCCCCTCTGTTCTGTTCCAAAAAGGCATCCACCCTTTTCAAAATATCCTGAATGTCCATGCGTCCTCTTTTCTCTCCTCCGGCATAAAGCCCCTTGCTTCTTTATTCCATTCTCATTCCATTTTCTCCAAAAACTTAAGACTCTCCCGGATCTTTTCCAGCCCGTTTATCTCCAGCAGCTGGCTCACCTCTCCCAGTCCATGACATTTTATCCCGCCAAATATCAGCCGCCAGTCAATGGATCCTCTTCCAAGGGCCAAATGGTCGTCCGTCTCCAGATGGTTGTCATTTAAATGAAAGTGCCGTATATACGGACTTAACGTCTGAAACCATTCCTCCGGATCGCCCTTTGCCAGCATCATATGCGCCACATCCACACAGATGCCAAACCGCTTTTCGCCCTTCAGGCGATCAGCCAGTTCATGCAGGGGTTCCGGCGTTGTCTCCAGCACGTTTTCACAGTAAATCTCCAGACTGCTGTCCTGGGCCAGAAGTCTGCTCATGGCATCTGTCATACACTCCAGCCAGTTGCTGTAATATCTCTTCCCCTTCATGAACTTAGGATTCAGACCTGCATGAAAGATAACTGCCCGGCATCCAAGCCGGCCTGCAATCTCAACTGACTGCTGCATGCGGTAAAGGCTGTGCCTGCGTATGCCGTCATCCCAGCTGAAAGGCACCAGGTCGTAAAAAGCGCCATGCAAGGTATCCAGGCCTTGGGGACGTCCAAGACTTTGGTAAATTTTAATCCTCTCCTCCAGCCCGACCGGATCATCCAGAAGCTGAGGCTCAAAAAAATCGTTATATTCAAAACCCAGCGAATATTGCTCCGCAAGCGCTGTATATGCTTCCAATTCCTGCGTATTCGGAATAATCTCTATCATAGTAACCCCCACTGTCTTTTGGGAAAGCAGAAAATCCGTCAGACATACAAAATACATTAATGATGCATAAGCTGGATCTGATCGGCATTCTCGACTAAAGCTTCCATGAACAAGTCCAGAACCTCTCTGTCAACCTTTCCCTCATCGGCCATTTCCGTCAACACAGTAAGAGCCTTCTGCTGCTCCATGGGTTTTTTATATGGTCTGTCCGAACTGGTCAGGGCTTCAAACACATCCACTACCATAAGAATCCTTGCCTCAAAAGGAATCTCGTCACCTTTCAGTCCTTTGGGATAACCGCTGCCGTCAAGGAACTCGTGGTGTGCGCCCGCCCACTGGATGATATGTGGATAACGCTTATCAAAATTCATTTTATGCAGATACTTTATTGTATAATCCACATGAGATCTGATGATTTCCCGTTCCGCCCCTGTCAGATTGCCCGTGGGAATGGTGAGACATTCCTTCTCCTCCAACGTCAGGAAGGGTATTGCCTGGCCGCTGGAATTGGTATAGATGCGCTCAGCCAGCTGCTGTACATAAGCAATCTCCTCATCAGAAAGATGCTCCTTTTTGTTCAGTTCCTCAATCCGCTGCCCCGCTTTTACCAGAGTATTCTGGAAGTCCTCCCACTTTTCCCGATCAATTCTGCCTTCCAGATAGTCAATTTGATACAGGGCCGTCAGATGACCAAAGCGCTCCAGAACCAGTGGCAGTTTATGTCCCAAGCGGCTGCTCTTATCGATGACCTCGTTGGGAATCACCAGCTTTCCGATATCATGCATCAGCGCCGCCATCAAAAGTTCATCCCTTTCCATGAAACTGAAGGAACGGTCTGTTAAGCCCCGGGCATGCTTGCGGTTGATGTGGTCCACCAGCATTTTTGTATAGAAATGTACATTCCTCGAATGATAGTAATTATAGGGTATGCGGGCATCGATGGCATCCGTGAACACCTGGGTGATAGATATCATCAGCTGCTCAATCTCCTGCACGAAACGCATATTGGACACTGCAACAGCCGCTTGGGATCCCAGGGACTGCACCACTTTCTCACATTCTTCCCCGAAGGGAATCACCCCGCCCTGCTCATCCAGGGCATTGATCAGTTGAACAACCCCCACAAGCTTATCCTCATGGTTCACCAGCGGAAACACCAGGATGGATTTTGTCCGATAGCCCGTAAGCTTATCATACTCCCTTGGCCCACTGAAATCAAATTCCCCACAATCATAGGCATCCTCAATATTCAAAAGCTTCCTGTGGATCGCCGCATAGGCACAGACATTTTTCTCATCCATGGACACCGGCGGATATTGCTCCCCGCTCTTTCCGTCCCGATTGATGCCCAGAGACTGATTTTTTACAATACAGAAATTCAGCTGATCCTCTTCATAAAGATAGAGAGTTCCGCCGTCACAGTATGTCACTTCCATAGCGCAGTCTATAATCTTTGAAAGCAGCGCATCATAATCATGCTCTGCCGCCAGCTGAATCCCTATTTCCAGTATTTTATCCGAATGTAGTTTCGCCATACAATTCCCTTCTCCACTCTCCGAGACAGCGCATTTTTAAAATTTCAGCGCGTAAGCAGTTACCTTATCCTCTCTTCCCTTCAGCGCCAATTCTCCCACAGACTCCGCCTGATACTGATCCTTCACACGCTCGTAAAGCTGTTCGCTGATCAGAATCTGTCCGCTCTTTGCAAGACTCTCCAGGCGTTCCGCCACATTCACGGTATCACCGATGGCGGTGTAATCCATCCGGAAATCACATCCAATGTTTCCTACCACCGCCTGGCCACAGTGAATACCTACACCGCAGGCGATACGCCGGCCGTAATCTCTTTCCAGGTCGCCGTTCATGCCCTCCACAGCCCGGACAATGTCAATTCCCGTGCGAACTGCTTTCACAGCATAATCCTCTACATCCACCGGAGCGTTATAAACAGCCATCACTGCGTCACCGATAAATTTATCCAAGGTTCCTTCATTCTGGAAGATGGCTTCAGTCACTTTTCCAAGATAGCGGTTCAGAATTCCCACTACCTGATCCGGGGGCAGTCCCTCCGATAGCGTGGTAAAGCCCCTGATATCCACAAACAGCACTGCCACCTGACAGCTCCGTCCACCCAGCTCAATCTGGTATTTTCCGCTCCTGCTCAGCTCATCCACCACCTGGGGGGCCATATAGGTGCGGAACATCTGTAAGACTTTGTGCTTGCGGAACCGCTCCGTCAAATACCCATAGGCCAGCCGGGCAAGAAAGATTACTGCCACAGCTGTCACCGCCATGAGACAGCGCCAGTACAGACCGTTTCGATAAAGCTGTCTCGCCGCCAAAGGCACTGCGATTTCCAGCATCACTGCTCCGGCTAAATTCACCGTAAAGTGTCCGCTGCAGGCCAGCCAGGTGTATACACCTGCCACCGCAGCTGTCATCAATGCACAGATCCAGATGGAAAGCTCCGTAAAGGTGCGCCCATCCAAAAGAGCATTCACATGGTTGGCCTGTACCTCCACTCCGTTCATCACAGAGCTTCTGGCCACAGGGGCCATATATTGGTCCATCATGCCGGAGGCATAGGCACCCACCAGCACGATACTGTCCTGAAATACTCTCACATCACAGCGTCCCGCCACCACATCTGCAAAGGAGTAGAGCTCATACATTCCCGGTTCCGCAGTGTAATCAAATCCATAGATGCCGTTCTCATCCGTCTCCGGAAATATGGGCTGTTCTCCGCGGCTTTTCAGGTAGCTTTCGTATATGGTCCAGGCAAAGCTATGCTCCCTGCTGCCGTCAGATTCCGCCCAGAGCATGGAGCGCCGCACATAGTTATCACTGTCCTGAACCGTGTTGGTAAATCCCTGACGGGTCACGGCGCCAAGCGCCTCATAGGATCGCTCAATCTGCTCCACATACAGCGTGTTCATTCGGAATCTGCCATCCGGCAGCTGCTCCAGCTTGGTGGAAAAATCCAGATAGGAGGCCATCACCACATTCCCATTCCGGGCGGCAGCCTCCACCAGAGCACTGTCTCCCTCAGGGTCCAGATCCCCAAAATAGTTGATATCGAAGGCCACCACTGCCGGCGCATGCTCCGGGTCGAAAGAATTCAGTAAATCTGCCGCCTGCTGCCTGGTCCAGCCGGAGAAGGGGCCAAACTCCTGAAGCGAAGCCTCGTCAATACCGATGATCTTGATTCGGTTATCCACCGGCCGGGGCTGAAGAAACAGGGTATCCGCAAAGGAATATTCCAACCGCTGAAAAGGCGCCCATACGGTCAGAAGGGCGGCCGCCAACGCTGCAGCGGCCGCCAGCAGGGCTCGATGGAGCCCTGGGGTTTTCTGTTCGTTTTTCGGTTTGCGTTGTCTCATGTTATGCACTGTGAATCTCTTTCGCCATTGGATCATTCATAATCTTGGAGGATAAGCATTGCCGGTGTCATCCCAGCTATCTGTACCGATTACAGCTCCTCCAGGAGATAGTTTCACTTTTTCAAGCTAAAGCAATAACACTTTTGGGGATCAGGGTCGCGCCGAATCACAGGATAATACATGCTGCCATCAACTGTGTTTTCCCAGACAGGGAACAAATAGATATTCGAGGTAACTTCCGTCTCAAAATTCCATTTATCACACGTCTCCGTATACCAGCCCACAAATTCAAATTTATCAGTACCACCGCCTTGAATGTTGTTATACGTGGGTTCATCTGGCATTGTGATCTTACTGCCGTTGTCCAGTAATTGCACCTGACCCATGTATACTACAGGGGACGCAACACCCAAACTCGCAATGTCATCCGGCATTGTTTCAACAATGCCTGTCATATAAAATATGACCTTCCACTTTTTCTTTCCATCCTCTGTCTCAGTAGGTTTGTCTTTGTTGGACGCATCCTTCCAAGCATTAGCCGCAGACGGATCATCTATCCACGTAGTTGTAGGTGTCTGTGTCGGTTCTGTCGGCGGATCTACCGACGGTTTTGTCGTTGGTGCAGGCGTCGTGGCTGCCGGCGGTTTTGGCGTTACTGCAGGAGATGCCGGGGCTGCCGTAGGTCCTGGCTTTGGTGCAGGTGTCGGTGTTGCCGACGGTCCTGGCGTTGGTGCAGGCGCTGGCGTTGTTTTAGGCGCAGGGGCAGCCGATGACCTTGGACGCTCTGTGGATGCGGGTGCCTCCGATGCGGTTACATCGGGCGAAGGTTCTGCCGTTGCGGGATCCTGAGTCTCAGGCTCAGGTGAATTACCGTAACCTTCAGGCTCCTGAACCTGACTGTTGTCTGCCACAAAGGGTTCTGAGTCTGAATTCTTCTGTCCAATAAGCTCCTCCAGAGTTGCCTCGCCAAAGTCCAAACTGCGGCCGCTCTCTTCTATCTGCTGCAGACGTTTAAGCATCTGACCGTTCATCTGTTCCGGCCTGATTGCGCTGCGCTCCTCAAGAAACTGAGGCGTATCGCCTGCGGTAAACTGAGTATATTCTCCGCCGCTGTACAGAACCGGCTCCTGTCCTTCAATGTCCACTGCTACCTGGCCTTCATAGACCAGCACCTCAATATTTCCGTCGCTGTCGGTTCTGTTCCGTCTCACTTCAAAAACCGTTCCACGCACTGACATGGTTGCGCTGGGGGTAACAATCTCGTAGGTAGCATTCTGGCCCAGCGGCTTCTGTATCTCGCTCAGTACACTGCCGGCCTCCAGATGGATCGCCGTCCTGCCCTTTGACGCGTCACCGTCAGTCTCCACTTTCATGGCTCCCTGCTCGCCCAGCATCACATACTTATCCTCGTCCAGACGAAGGACCACATAGGCTCCTGCGGAGGTGCTCACATGATCCCCGGAAACAAGATTCATATTCACCGATGCGTTCAGGCTTCCCACGCTCTCCCGGTCTATGGTGACACTGCCCTCCAGTTCCACGATCCGTATGGAGCGGTAGGTTTCCTCCCTGCCTCCCAGGACCAGTACTGTCACCAGCACGATGACCACCACGGCAGCGGCTGCCACAGCTGCCGCAATATAAAGTCTTTTCTTCTCTCTACCTTTACTCATAACCTATATCCTCTTAAATCCTTGCTACATTGGTACAAAATTCTATTATGCCTATCATACTCCTTTATGGAATTCCTTGTCAACGAAGGAATTAATTTCTAACAATAGCAAAAAAAATCTAACAATAGTTTTTCGTCGGATGTTTTCGGTAACTACATTGTTTTTACGAGAGCAGCTCCAGAAAATCCTCCCGGCTCATGGTGCTGAGCTGCCCAGCATCCCCCTGAACGATCTGCTCCGAGAGCAGCCTCTTGCTCTCCTGCAGCTCCTGTATCTTCTTCTCGATGGTCTCCGTGGCAATCAGCTTATACACCACTACCTTCTTCGTCTGCCCGATGCGGTGGGACCGATCTGTAGCCTGATTCTGCACCGCAAGATTCCACCAGGGATCGTAATGGATGACAACATCGGCTCCCGTCAGATTCAGACCCACGCCCCCGGCCTTTAGGGAAATCAGGAACACGGGCACATCCCCCTCATTAAATTCCTTCACCAGCTGCAGTCGTTTTTCCTTCGGCGTAGCGCCTGTTATGGTATAAAAGGAGAGCCCTGCCTGCCGCAGTCTCCCTGCAATGATATCCAGCATGGAAGTGAACTGGGAGAACAGCAGAATTCTATGGCCACCCTCCACTGCGTTCTGCACCAGTTCAAGACAGGCCTCCAGTTTCGCGCTGCCACCCTCATAATCTTCAAAGCAAAGCCCCGGATCGCAGCAGATCTGCCGCAGCTTCATCAGCTCCGCCAGAATCTGGATCTTATTCCTCTGGAATTCCTCAGCCCCCTGGGCAAAATAGGTCTGACGCATATGTACCACCTGGGCATCATACAACTGCCTTTGGGCTGTCTCAAACTTGACATACCTGCTCTCCTCCAGCTTCTCCGGCAGATCCTTCAGCACATCCTCCTTCAGCCGCCGCAGGATAAAGGGCGCAGTCATCCGCTGCAGCCGTTTCAGGGCGGACTGCTCCTCCTTCCGCACGATAGGCGCCTCAAACTCCTTTTTGAACACCTCATAGCCATACAGATATCCCGGCATCAGATAGTCAAAAATACTCCACAGCTCGCTTAACCTGTTCTCCACAGGAGTACCCGTCAGGGCATACCGAGTACGGCTTTTGATACCCTTCACAGCCTTGGATGCCGCTGTGGTATGATTCTTGATATACTGTGCCTCGTCGATGATCTGGCAAAGAAACTCCTTTCCTTCATATTCGGCAATATCCCGCTTAAGAAGGTCATAGGAGGTAACGATCACGTCGAACGCCCCATAGGCTTCCAGCTTTTGGATCCGTTCCTCCTGGGTTCCGGCTATGATCTCACAGGAAAGCTCCGGCGCAAAACGTCGCAGCTCCTCCCCCCAGTTGTACACAAGGGAGGCCGGCGCCACCACCAACGACGTTCTCTTCTTCCCCTCCTGCTTCAGGGCCAGCAGCACTGCAATCGCCTGCAGGGTCTTGCCAAGCCCCATATCGTCCGCCAAAATCCCGCCGAACTTCCAGGCGTCCAGGGTACGCAGCCACCGGTAGCCTGTAGTCTGATATCCCCTCAACACCTTTGACAAGGTCTCCGGGACCTCAAAATCGGCATCCTTCACCGCTTTGAAATCCTTCACAAGCTCCCGGAAATAGCTGTCCCTAACGGCGTAGATCTCCTCGTTTTTCTCCAGCAGCCTGTCAAGATACAATGCCCTGTACAGGGGCAGCCTGATATTTTCCTTCAGCAGTTCCTTAGGTGATATCCGCAGAGTGTCCATCATCTCCTGCAGCGTCTCCAGGGAGTCATCCTCGAGACTTAAGAAATCACCGTTTCTCAGCCGATGATACTTCTTGCGCAGCCGGTAGCTTTTCAGGATATCCAAAAGCTCCCCCGGCGGTATATCCTCTGTGGAAATATTGAGATCCAGCAGGTTTCTTGAAACGGATACACCCACAGAGACCCGCACTCTCCGATTGATATGCATGCCGCTAAATCGTCTCGTACACTGCACTTCCCCCAGCGCCAGCAGCACATCCACACCTCTGTCCAGCACCTGGTACATCAGCTCCTCGTCTCCCCCACAGTGAAGCACTCGTTCTTTGGGATCATAATCAGGGAACCACTGCATTGTCAAATACAGGATTTCCTGTTCCTTCATCACATCCCGGAAACGCTCCCTGATCCCCTCTTCCGCCATCTGATCCAACACAGATATCTGACGGTCCCCATATCGGGCTTCCACGCGGCAGCTCATATTTCCCGCCTCCGCATCCAGGTAGAATACAAATTCCGCCTTGGGCATCAGATAGACTTCAATTTCCTCTTCATTCTCTTTCAGGATGTCCACCACCCCTTCCAGCTGGGGCAGTACATTATGGTAGAACTGACTTAAGGAATTCCGGCCCACCTGAAATGTGGCGGAACCGTTCTCCCCCAGTTCCGCCAATACACGGATGCGCCGCTCAAACTCCTCCTGCAGCCTGCACAGAGCGTCCTGACTGATATAATATGCCGTTCTGACCCCATAATAGAGAGGCGGTATTTTGCATTCTACTGTAATACCGTGAAAGACACGTCGGCTGCTGATATCATTCTTCCTTATAGTCATGGATATCCGGGGATTCTTCTCTTCCATATGCAAGGTGTATTTCCCCCCGGCATCCTTGTCTTCCAGCTCGATGGTGTCCGTTCCCAGAAGGTCGTACAGTTCGTCCAGTCTCCACCCGTAAAGGGCCAGCTCGCCGTTCTTGGACACAGCCCGTCTGGAGTAGCTGCCCGACTCGATCAGCCGTCTTTCAAAGGCCTGCTCCTCCCGCACGATCCTTCCAATGTAATCAATCCATTTTCGGCAGGGATGGGCAAAATTCTTCAGGTTATGGTTGATCTCCGTGTTGCTGCCATAGACAGTGGTCCTGGATTCCTGCACATTTCCGTAGAACTCAAACAGATTTTTCACCACGAACATCTTGCCGTCTCCCACCTTAAAGGAGACCGTCATATCACCGTTACGGAGGGTAAGCCGGGGCTGTAAGATCAGGTTTTCTCTTTTTCCCGCCGTATCGGAGATCACGTTGTTTGCATACTGCTCCATAAATGCCTGCATCATCAGCATGGCAGATTTATCCGTGGCATCTCCCAGGTTTTTTCCCTGAAGATACTCTTCCACCAGGGTCATAAATGCGGAAAGATAGGCACAGTATTCCCTTCGGTAATAAAGGTAATAATAGTGTTTCATGCAGTGGGAACAGTTGCACTCCGCATACAGAACCTTATTCCGGTTAAAGACAATGTGGAGGGGAAATTCTTTTTTTCCTTCCCTGCCATCCCCGAAAGCTTCAGCAATCATCTCCGTATGGCTATCGGTATACCCGGTCTCCAGATTCCTCAACCGCACCATACCTCTGTTCAGCAATTCCTCGCCATTTCGGGAAATGGAATGGAGCAGGTGCATGGATTTCCGCACGGCTTCACCGTCAAAATACTGATACCGGTCCAACTCCGAATAGTCCGTCCGCATTTTTCCGATTTCGCTTTCGGATGGCGTCTCATCCTCCTGCCGGTTCAGGACAATGTATTCCCTGCCCCAATTGGCATCCTGCTGTTCTTCTTTTGTGTTGGAAACTATTTCTTTCGATTCGTCCATAACGACATCCTTTTCTTTCATACTTCACACAACTTTGCAGATGCTGCTTAACCAATGCTAAGCATTTGTATACGGTGGATGCTCCAAGTGCTGTGTTAAGAGGCCCTGTGTTCCACTTGGGAATTCCGTTTACAAAGAGTTCCACTTTCTCCGCATTGGAATACACCTTGACTCTTGGCACCGTTCCCGCTGCTCGTCCGTCATGGCCCAGCCATTCTCATAGCTGTCCTGATAATGATTCACCCCTCGAAGGTCAAGCTATTTTCCATTCAGGAAAAAACTTCCTCAGGATCGACCCGGAATTTCCATGTTCCGGCTCTCGTCAGCCACTACATTTCCTTCCCTGCCTTTTATCACCACGGATACCTTTGCATTCTCATGCTTCTCTCCATGATTCTCAATTCCCAAGATTGTGGAAAGCTCCGCCGAAACCTCCGTGATATTCTTCTGGGTCACATAGATTCCCGAAGAACCATAATCTCTCAGATCAATATGGATCAAGGATACTGTAATCAGATGTACACCTCGGTAAATACCACCCATCTGCACCGTCCACCGCATTCCAGGTATGGGGCAGAGTCACGCTCTCCCATTGGCTGTCATCGAAAACCGGACTTTCCACCGCCAGAGCGAAAAGTCCGGTTTTCTCCGGAAGCTTCTGGAATCTCCATATGATCCGGCTTTCATACAAAATCAACATGAAAGCAGCTTGTTTTCTATTACATATTCATAATATAATTACACATATAATAATCGAATAAATTTATGTAATCCTTGATAAATTTCTGATTTTCGCTCAATAAATTTAACAAGAACCTTACGTTATTCCTTATTGTATCATCCACTATCTTGCTTGGTTCATACATCATGCACAATATTTTGTTCAGCTTTGACAATACGCCATAATACCTATTGTCTCTGAACATGAACCCAATATTTATCAACTCATCTACCAGTTCAGCACCGGTCCTCTCTGTGATAATACCTGAATCATAGCATCTGCCCATCATATAGTGTATCGGATTCTCATGAAAATCTTCCTCTGTTACTATATTTGTCTGAAGAAATTTCCCTACCGATTCGCAGCAATCCTTAATATATAACCAATTAGTATTACAATTCATAACCCTGAACTGTGACTGTGCTCTGTTCCACCATATACCGGATTCACTATCTATATAACTTCGTTCTTTACTAACTTTCGAGTCCAGCAAATTTGAGTATTCAATTACCTTTTCATCGAGACCTGCACTCTGTGCAACTGATACTGTGAATTTATACATTCCGGACCACAAAAGCTTCCCTTGCTCGATATCCCTTATACTTTCTATGTAATCACGTAATGTACGAATAAATGAAGATTTTAATCCCTCCAAATCTTCACTGTCTATTAAAGTCTTATCCATAAAGCGCCTGATACTTTCTCTACACATATCATCATCTATTGCATTGATGATGTAATCTTCTGTTGCTTGCTTTATCTCAGCTATACTGCCGCTATTCTCTATGTGTTGATCAAACACATGACTATACAGCATAGATGCTATTTCACAATCAGTGTCTTCAAAAGATTCAATACCACTAATAAACTTGCCATTGCCATCCACACTGATCTCTGACATATAATATGACTTGCCGCTATCACCAGCCAGTATATCAGCACGAGTCAAAGTTTCGCCTTTTACTTCTTTAAAAAATAACATACCTATCACCATCCAATCTTTACACTACCCGCTACACTATCTCGTAACGCAGCGTTGGGCTGTAACCAACATACATATCCTTAATAGCCATTGATACGACCGCATCTCTTACTTATCTTGCCGCCTCTGTGTTCTTAACCAACATAATGACTTCTTCGATTAATCTATACATATAATACTACAAAAGTCACAAAATATCCATCTTTATCAGACTCTATTTTTTTACTTTGCAGGCTCTGTTTTTTTACTTCTTTCATGATAAAAGCTTTGATGATATAACAGTTACTATAATTTATTGTGCTCTTTATATCGCTGAGATAAAATAGTAGAAAGGAATGTGCTGTGCTTTTCAGAAAAACTTTTCCGCCAACACCTAACATAACCATCTTGCCACCGACTATATGGTTGAAAGTATTGATCAATGCTTTGTAAACAAGATTAACAAAAATGGGTATGACCATGAAAAAACAGGAACTGCTGAAAATAATGGATGATGTACTTCTGGATAAACTGTTTGGGTTCTGCTATGCGCGGACAAGCGACAGCTATGAGGCTCAGGAGCTGTGCTCGGATATTGTCTTTGCCCTGGTAAAAACTGCCAACACAGCGGGGGATATCACGGATCTCTATCCCTTCATCTGGCGGACCGCACGGAATGTATATGCGGACTTCTGTAAGAAACGAAAAAAGATTGCCACAATTTTTTATCAGGACGACCCCTCCGATGTGCTCTCTTCCGCCTTAGTGGAGGAGGACAATGACGACGATGAGGAGCTGATCAAAAGGGTATATCAACGGATTTCCTTTCTGACAAGAGCGTACCGGGAGGTCATGATCCTGTACTATCTGGACGGACTTTCCACCGCAGAAATCGCCCGATGTCAGAATATAAGTGAAACTGCCGTACGGCAAAGATTATTTTCAGCGAGGAAGAAAATCAAAGACGAGGTAGAAAATATGGCAGACATGAATCCTAAGCCGATGGCGCTTGATACCATTCATTTCGTTTTGAACGGAACCGGGGATCCCTCCTTGGGGGATCCCAGAAACCTTTGTACCAGACAGTTTTCCAAGCATATCATATGGCTTTGCCGGAAGAAGCCTTTGAGCGCTTTGGAGATTGCTGAAAAACTGAATGTTCCCACAGTCTATGTGGAGGAGGAGCTGGAAATCCTGACCAAAGGAGAAAACGGAGAATACGGTCTTCTGCGCAGACTGGACAGCGGAAAGTATGTGATCAACTTTATCTTGCTTGACAAAGAGGAAATAAATAAGGCATGGGAGATATACCAGGGCTATATCCCTATGATCTGTGACTGGATTGCAGAATACATCAAAGAGCATAAGGAGGAGTATCTGGCTTTTCCCTATCTGAACAAAAAAGTGGAGCTGAATCTTGTTCTTTGGCAGCAGCTGAAAACTCTCTCCGAGTCCTTTTCCAGTCTTGTGAGATGGCTGCTGATCGAGGAGTATTTCCTCCCTGAGACAGGTTTGATCTCCTACTACCCTTTCCGCGTATACGGTTATCAGGATAACGGAAAATACCATGGTGGCAGCTGGAACGGAACCAAAGCAAAAAACATATGCGGATTTACGGAAATCCATGCGGAGAGCATCTCTACAGCCCATATCAAAGATCACTTTTACAGCGGGCATGACATTGCCAACGATGTGCCGCTCCAACTGGCTCTCCGCTCCATCGAAGGGCTTGATATGAATACACTGTCCGTCATGGAAAAGGAGTATGCCGCGAAAGCCATCGAAAAAGGGTATCTGTACCGTGAGGGAGACATGCTCTACACAAAGATCCTGGTCTGTGACATGAAAGACCGGCATAAACTGTTTCACCTAAGTTCCAGTCTTCCGTCAATTAACAGTATCTTTGGTGCGAAAGCAGAAGAAGCCGCGGAAAAAATAGCAGATCTGGTCCGCAGTGTTGTTCCTGAGCATCTATCTTCAGAATTTTTGTTTGTAAACGATCTTGCAAGTATACCGTTGCATGGAGCTGTGGAGGAGGCATTGATCCAAAGGGGCATTCTCCTTCCCCCAGAAGATGGTGTTGGGGCTGAAGGCTGCTGGATGAGCATAATGCGGCCTCAAAAGGAAGCAGAAAAGAAAAAGGTTCTGATCGTGGACGATGCACCTTTTATCAGAAAGACCTTAACTGAGTGGCTGGCAACGGAATATCAGATCCTCACTGCGGAAGACGGGGAAGAAGGAGTAGCGAAATTCAAAAGCGAATGTTTTGACGCAGTGCTGCTTGATATCAATATGCCAAAGCTTTCCGGCGTGGAGGCTTTACGGCAGATGCGGGAGATCAACAGCCAGTCCCGGATCATCATGGTGACGACGGTGGACCGCCAGGAAGTCATGGATGAGTGTAAAAGCTTAGGTGCGGTGAACTACATTATAAAGCCCTTTGGCATGGATCAGATCCTGCAGGCTCTCCAAACTGCACTGGATGAGGAATAAAATGAAACAATCGACAACCCTTTGATTTTGGGGAGTTTTCGTGGTATATAAAGGATAATAGAAATGTGCAATGCTTGTGTGCACAAAATGAACGCTCGTCTTTTAATAATTGACGGGCGTTCTCTTTTGAAGGTTTCGTTTTTTGCACTCAATAGAGTTTAGGACTGGCATAATATAATACATTGTGATATAATTAACATAATTATTGTAAAAGCCAGCATTCTCTTGAATAATAATATACAGAAAGATAAACGAATACATAAGTAAAGAGGGGAATGATAGGATGAAGATAGCTGTTTTAATAGGCGGGACAGGATTCTACAATCAAAAACGGTTCATAAACGGAGTTTTGGATGCTGCACAGGCTGACGGAACGGATGTGTATATCTTTACATGCGACGCATGGGGTTACGGGACACGTTATAAGTATGAGAAGGGAGAATATAATATTTATAACCTGCCGGACTTTAAGCAGTATGACGGCATAATCATTGACACGGTTACAATACATGACCTGGAGACGGTAGATAACATTACCCGGAGGATTGCGGAGAGCGGTGTCCCGTGTGTGTCACTGAATGATAAGTTTGAGGGTGC